>NZ_CP171136.1:4248354-4556413 GCF_043187465.1 Sphingobacterium cellulitidis
CCATCCAATTTGCCCCATTCCACAATACCGTGGCGCTAGGAATACTTGGATTCTCCTTTGTTAAGAAAACCTTAACCCGAATACGAACATTATGAACCAGGCTATGCACATGATATACAACAGCGAAAGGTTTTTCTTTCTCCGGATAATGAACAGCAGTAATATCAGTCAAATAAATAAACTGCATGAATTCATCATTCTTAATGCTGGATAGCAAGTCAATGATATGTTCCGTATCGGTTTCGACTGTTAAAAGTCCTTTAGGTTCTGATATATGGGTTAGATGATCGCCAAATTGTGACTTCAGCTTATCAATAACCGTTTGATTAGTCAACTTATCCATTATCTGTTGCAATTCCGTACTTTTCTAATAAGGCTTTATACTCCGGCGTATTTCTTCGGTTCAAAGATTCGTTCTTTACAATATCCTGAAGTCTTAATACTCCATCCAGAATTGCTTCAGGACGGGGCGGACAGCCTGGAACATAGACGTCGACTGGAATAATCTCATCAATACCTTGTAATACGGAGTAAGTATCGAAAATCCCACCACTTGATGCACAAGCACCAACGGCGATTACCCAGCGGGGTTCTGCCATCTGAACATACACCTGTTTTAAAACCGGCGCCATCTTTTTGGCAATTGTCCCCATTACTAGCAACATATCCGCTTGTCTTGGCGAGAAACTAGGACGCTCCGCACCAAACCTTGCTAAATCATATGTGGAACCCATAGTCGCCATAAACTCGATCCCACAACAGGAGGTTGCAAATGGTAATGGCCACAATGAGTTCGCTCGTGCCAACCCAATGGCCTTATCCAATGTCGTTGCAAAGAATCCTGCTCCTTCTACACCTGGAGGCGCATCTGATAAGGTAATATTACTCATCTTATTGTCTATTAAATGATTGGCCTTGAATCAACCTGCGGTTAGTCCCAGTCCAATGCCTTCTTCTTAATGATATAAATAAACCCTAAAAGCAATAAGCCCATGAATACAAACATCTCAATCAATCCCTGCACCCCAAATTCGCGGAAATTAACAGCCCATGGATACATAAAAATCACCTCGATGTCGAAAATGACAAATAAGATGGCTACCAAAAAATACTTGATTGAAAAAGGTTGACGCGCATTACCAACGACCTCAACACCAGACTCAAAAGCACCTAACTTGTTCTCGGTACGTACTTTTGGCCCAATAAGATGTGTCCCAATAATTGTTGTAACACCAAAACCTACGGCCACCGCCAATTGAATTAATATAGGAATATAATCTATAGGCGCACTTTGCCCTGCTAGTCCATCCATATCTTTAGTTTATTGCTATTAGTAGTATAGCAAAAATAACAAAATATGTCAATAAAAAAAGGATAGACCCAGCCTGAGGCATTGCTTTTTGTTATTTTGAATCATTATAAATTAGAGATGTTTTACCAAAGAATATAAAGTCCATGTATGATTAATTTTATCTAAACATCTAATTGATTTCCTGACAAATAACAAAAGCCAATAGGTCATGAGAATTGTATGGATAAGAAATCGGGCCGAGTCAAAAAGAAATATATCATGGGCTCCAAATCCGTACAATTGGTAGAAAAGTCTACATCCCTGCTTGAGCAAGTTCGAGGGCATAATTGTGGCGCTGAAAAAATGAATCCTATCAAGCCCCAGCGGGGCGGAATATTTGTAGAAAAAAAATGCATTAATACACAACCAGCCCCCTCCCTTCTTTCCACTCTCTCAATTCTCACATCTCACATTTCACATCTCACATCTCACATCTAGCATATACAACAAAAAAAGCCCGCAAATTGCGGGCTTTTTTTGTTGTATATGCTGGTCGCTTACAAAGCTCCCATCATTTGAGTAGCAAATGCATCATCTGCTTTCAATTTCAATGTTTCACTGAAGTGTTGTTTTGCTTTTGCAGTATCACCTTTTAGGTACGCGAAATAGCCGATATAGTTATGTGCATCAGCTGCATAAGTTTTGTTAGCTTCTTCTTCAGCTTTACCAGAAGCATTGATCGCTTCCAATAATTTAGTGAATGAGTCAACAAAAATACCTTTAGCATTTTCAGGATCGTACATTACGTTATCCAAAGCTAGTTCAGTTAATCCTTTGTAGTATAACGCTGGAATTTTGTATTTGGCAACAACTTCTTTTTTAGTTGAATTTGCTACAAGACCCAATGATTTCACTGCTGCTTCCAAGTGTGGTTTAGCTTCAGTCATTTTTTCAGCTACTTGTTCAGGAGTCAACTCAGTACCTTCTGGAACAGTTACTAATTTAGAACCGATACCATACTCGATTTGCCCTAAGTAGAAGTTCGAGTCGAAGAAGTAGTCAGAGCTATCATTGTTAGCAGGAATCGCGAAGATTTTAGAAGCAATTTCTTGTTCACCATTTTTGAAGTATTCAAAAGCAGTTTCTGAGATTTCCTCATCATAATTCTCGTCTTCAGTTTGTTTAGTTTCAGCTACTTTTAATAATTCAGCACCTTTTGCAGCATCACCAGCAACTAAGTTTGCTAAACCAGCATATAAGTAATCACGTCCGATTAAACGAGCTGTATCAACTTTGCTGAATAAAGTAGTCATATACTCTAATGATTTTGGATAATCTTTATCTTGTAGAAAAGCGATATATCCTAAGTATCGATAAACTTTAGCATCAACACCTTCAATAGTTGATAATTGTTGAGCTACAGTTTTCAATTCATCATAGTTACCAGAATAAACCAAGAAGTCAGCGTAACGAACCTTAGCATCTGTTGAAGCATCACCTGTCAATGACAAGTATTTTTTGTAGTTCTCTACTGCCTTTTGGTTGATTTCACGATACTGATCTTCTGGTGCCTTGATAGATGATAAGTAATAAGTTTCTGCCAATTCACGGTAGATCGGACCATATTCAGGGTTCTCACCTGCCAATGTAGTCAATTGCTCTAATACTACATCATAAGCTTGTGCTCTTCTAGAGATGATTGCTTGACCAATTTTAGGCGCTAAAAGTTTAGGGTCAATTGTCAAGGCATCACGGTAAGCTACGTATGCAGGGCTACTTTCACGTAGACCAGCATAAGCATCACCTAATGCATTAGGAATTAAAGCATCCTTTGCATTCATTTCTTTAGCCTTAGTTAAATATTCTACCGCTTTTTTATAATCCGGTTTTGGCGAATCAATATATGCTCTACCAATAAAGTAAGGGATTTCATACTCCTTTTTACCTATACCTTGTGAGGCTGTAGCAAACTTCGTTTCTGCTGCACTCACATTACCTTTTTCAAGGTCTACTATACCTAAACCTACAGTATTCAATTTTTCTTTAGGAGCATTTGTTACACCTTCTTGGAAAACGATTTGAGCTGAGTCAACTTTATCGTTAATCAAGTGAATTTGTCCTAAGTAAAAATAGTTTTCACCATCTTTTGCCTTCTTCTGAACCAAATTTTGCAACATTGCTTTAGCTTTGTCATATTGTTCAGCTTGAATTGCAGCCTTTGCATCTTTGATACTTTGAGCTTGTGCTGTACCTGTAGCAACAGCCCCCGCAACTAAAAGGCTTAAAAATAATTTGCTGTTTGTCATAATCTGTTATTTACTCTTTGTTATAAACTAATTTATGTTGTCTTCTCTAATAATGATTTCTCGACCTGGCATCGTATAAGGCAGTAAGCCATATTTTAATACGATTCTTTGTCCACGATCTCCTGTCATGAACGCAGAAAAACCTATCCCCAATCCCATCTTTGGCTGATAATTTAACACTTGAAATTCTGATTTCAGAGCGTATTCATCGGTAGCAAATGTGGTCTGAGAAGGCTTAAAGAAACCGAGACTTTTACCATCTTTTATACTTTGAAGGCTTAAGATACGAATTTTATTTTCTTCTCCAAACTGCTTTATGCAATCTAAATACTGCCCGTAAGAGATCACACCTATACTGTTTGGATCCGCCAAAACTTCATCGATAACTTCTTTGGAAGTCGTCATCCCTTTCACAGATTGGCCAGAAACCTTTTCCAAGTTCGTTAATTCCTTAACTTTTCTAAAATTTGTGGAATTGATATTATCAAATACCAAACGCTTTCCTGAATTAGATTCTCCTTTCAACAATGATTTTAACGTATTAATATCGATTGAAGTATCTGCTGCCGAAAGATTATTAAAAAAAAGAACGCCATCATAGAAAATTGGGAAGGTACGAGGTTTCAATTGTCGTTTTACAAAACCTGCACTCTCCTCAGTACTTAGAGACCTCGCTAGGACTGCAATATCTGCTTCTCCAGTAATCAACGCATTGATTGCTTCCTTTTCAGGCAATGGAATCAGCCTGATATTTGCATTCTCATAGGATGTTTTAAAAACATCAGCTTGTTCTAGCATGATCGGCAAAATCGACTCATCTACGATTACTGCCAGTTCTCCTGCTAAAATCTTGCCAGTTCCTACGCCCTGCTTCTTCTGAGTACTATCTGTTACATCCTGACCTTTCTTTTTACTATTGGAACATGCGCCAATAGACAACATTAAAAAGCCAATGAATGCATAGATTAATATTCGCTTCATGATTATTAGAATGAAATAGTTCGCTAAGGATTAATTATTTCTAAAATTATTTTGCCAAAGTCGGGCAAAACGCATAAATGAATATACGATTAGAAGGACTCCAAATATGTTCTTGTAAGTAGGATCAATTTCGATCGGAAAACCTTTCCAAAAGATAATTAATAATCCCACCACGAAATAAAAGAAGAACATGAATAGTCCTAAAATGGACAGAAATCGCTGTGTGGGCGATTTCTGTCTAAAATTATTTCTTGTTGAAGGATTCGACATATCGAATTACATTTGCGACAAGTCTAAGCGAATCGGCAATGAATAACGAACTGGAACCGGACGACCATTCTGGATAGCTGGTTGCCATTTCTTGGATTTCTTCAATGCAGTGATTGCTGCTTGACCTGTTCCATAAGAAAGATCTTTTACCACTTTGATATCTGTCAAAGAACCTGTTTTGTCAATTACGAATGACAATTCGATTGTACCTTTTACTCCTGCTTCACTAGCAGCAGCTGGATAAACAAGTGTCGTAGACACGAACTGACGGAAGGCATTGATACCTCCTGGGTACGAAGCTGGTACTTCAACGGCTTCGAAATCGTAAACCTTATTCGGGTCACCACCTTCTACACCTTTTGTACTACCAGTAATAGCACCTTCTACTTTCTTAGGACCAAACTCTCCTGTCGGAACACCTGAGGCACCTGGGGTACCTTTCAAGGTAATACGCGCTGGAGTCGCATTTTTTTCCTTAATTTCTTCTTGAGAAACAACCTCTTCTTTTACTTGTCTTGCATCAACAACCTTAGGCTCTGGGAAACGTATTAAGTCTTCCGCAGGTGGCTCTTCAGCAATACGTTGAGGCGGGGTTTCCTCTTGAGGAAGTGGTTCTTCTTCTTCAGGTGGCTCAGGAAGTTCTAAGTCTTCCAAAGTTACTGGAGTAACAACCTCCACTTCTTCAACTGGTTTCTCAGGAAAAAGCTTTATATCAAAGGCTTTTATAGCCACGAAAGCAAGGACTACCGCCGAAACTGAAAATAAAGCGATGTTTGTTGCCTTTGGAGCAAACTTACGTAGTTCATACGCACCATACTCTTTATTTCTATTTTCAAAAACGACATCTAGCCATTCTTTCTTAAATAAATCTAATTTTGAACCAATCATTTTCTTTCGATTTAGCTGATATTATTCGTTGTAGATTCCATTGGTCTTTAAAACCTCAACCTCTTCAGGTTTAATTTTGGAAATCATAAAACGTTTAACATCAGTGATTTTCATTTCATCTAATATATCAACGAGATTACGTTGAATAGACCTGTCACTTGGACGAATTACAACAATTAGATCTTTACCACCTGACACTTGAGGAACTTGCGCTTTTTTCTCTAAAACGATTTTTCTAATTCCTTCTTTGCTATAATCTACGACAGCTGGTGCCGAGATTGGGTTTGCTAATTGTCCGTAATACCAAGCAATCTTATTATCCGAACCTAACAATAAGGTGATAGAACGGTTATCCGCGATTTCAATCTCGGGATTTTTCTCATTCATGTCCTTATTCTTATCAGGCATGTTAACATCCATCGCTTGAGGCTTATTCAAGGACGTTGTAAGCATGAAGAAGGTAATCAGAAGGAATGCTAGATCCACCATCGCGGTTAAATCCACACGTCCACCGTTTTTCTTCGACCTTACTTTGCCGCCTTTTTTGCCGCCGCCGGAGTCTTGATTTAATTCTGCCATTTTTTATCTTCTTATTTTTCCTGACGTAATCCAGTCACAAAACTAAATTTGTTTTGTTTTTGGTTTCTCAGGGTTTCGATAATCAAATTCATTACTGCGTACTTTTCTTCAGCATCTGCTTTGATCGCTACAACCAATGGCCCTGGATTCGTGAAATTCTTCTCCTCTGCTTCTCGGTCACGGTTAAATTCAACCGTTGCTAAACGTGCTTGCTGAACCCAGTGATACAATTCGTTCGATAAAGCCTCAGTACTATCCACTGGGATACCTGATTGGATCTCTACCGTACGCTTCGCTGGCTCTTGTGCTAGCAAAGGTCTCAACTGTTTGAAAGGCACACCAAAGTCCTCTAGTCCTTTAAACTTCTTATAATCTTCATCCGAAAATGGAACACTATATTTAGCAGACATGTTTTTCAACGTTCTTTCCCTTACATTCGGGTTTTTGATCGTGAAGAAAACCTTACCCTGTTCTCCTACTGTAATAATCGCCAAGTTATCATCCGGCAATTTATCTAAAGTAGTAGACGCTGGGGTATCTACCATAAGTGTCTCAGGCTGACGTGCTGTCGCCGTCAATACGAAGAAGGTAAGAAGCAAGAAAGACACATCACACATTGCGGTCATGTCGATCGCTGTGCTGGCTCTTTTTACTTTTGCTTTTCCCATTTCTTTACTTCTTTAATGTAAACACTCTATTTCGTTTTAATAATGATGCGAAACCGTTGAACATTGCATAAAATAAATTCAACTTTTTTTCGAATCTTCTTATTTGTGGTTTGCTGCGTACGTTTGAACGATTGAGAAACCAGCTTCGTCAATAGAATATGTTAATGTATCGATCTTAGAAGTTAAGATGTTGTAGAAAATAATCGCGATAGTAGATGTACCGATACCTGTAGCCGTGTTAATCAAGGCCTCAGAAATACCGTTTGCTAATTGTGCTGAATCTGGAGTACCACCTGTTGCTAAAGCCGAGAACGCTTTAATCATACCTGTTACTGTACCTAATAGACCTGTTAATGTACCAATTGATACTAATGTAGCGATAACTGTTAAGTTTTTCTCTAACATTGGCATCTCTAAAGTAGTAGCCTCTTCAATTTCTTTTTGGATTGCTAATACTGATTTTTCTGTATCTAATCCTGGATGAGCTTCAACATCTTTATATTTTAAAAGACCAGCTTTGATTACGTTCGCTACAGAACCTTTTTGTTTGTCACACTCTTGGATAGCATTGTCAATATTACCTGATCTTAATAAACCTTGTACTTTTCTTACAAAGTTACCTACGTTTCCAGTTCCAGACGCTTTACTGATAACAATAAGACGCTCGATTGAAAAAACCCATACCATTAAGAATAAACCAAGTAATACTGGTACCACATATCCTGCATGGTATACCATTCCTAAATAGTTTCCAGGTAAAGGTCTGTTCTCAACATTTCCGTCAACGAAGTTACTAGGATCACCCATTACATATTTGTAAACCAAGAAACCAATTACTAGACAAATGATAATTGCTAAACTTGCAAATAGATTACCCGCATTGCCACTCTCTTGTTTAGCTGGGGCTGTTGTAGTTTTTGGTGCGTTTGCCATTTTTTACTAATTTTTAGATTTTTTACTGTTGTTTAATTATTAAGTTAAATTCAATTTAATGCAAGCTAATTGCCGTTATTTTACATTAATTCAAAACAAATATAGCATTTTCTGTTAAAAACAAAATTAATTTGAAGATATCTGATTATTTAATTTTTAGGTCGTGTTACCTACTCATTGACGTTCTTCAGCAGCTCTCAAATCAATGCTTCATTTGTCGTATCACATAACGGTTGAATATTCCATATTTTTTACAATGAAAACCATTTTTTTTTTGAATTGCAAATTATCAAATCGTTAAATGTTAAAAATAAGTGAGCATTTACTTACAATCTCGCCCGCCTTTCCAAAACCCAAATCCAAATAAATACCCATTATTTCTTTGTTTTATAAACGTTTACATAGCAATCCGAAGCTTAGCCCGTCACAGATTTTACCCCGTACTTTTCCAAACTTAAATATTGGATAATTTTTTCCTTGAAATCACCTTGTATCAAGATTTCTCCATCCTTTACACTCCCTCCAACACCACAACGCTGCTTCAAAACCCGACCTAAATCCTCTAAATCAGAGTCCGAACCCACAAAACCCGACACAAACGTCACAACCTTCCCCTTACGCTGTTTCTTGTCAATCCCTACGCGTAATTTCTGCTTTTCATTCGGAAGCGTTTCTACCTCCTCCTGAGCATCAGTATCATTATATTCAAAATCATCGGAAGTGGAATAAACGATCCCCTCAAACCTTTGTTTCTTCTGCTTAGCCATTTCTAACAAATTATTTTTAATGCGTTCCCTTGTACCTTAATATCAATTTTATTCCCTAAATCCATCGGTTCACCATCTAAATGAACCGGAGCTTTACCCTCCTGCTCAATGCAAATTTCTTTACCAGGAATAATCTCAACGTATTCAGATTGGTCCGCAGTCTTATTAAATAGATGAAAAATCATCATCGGTAAAGTATATAACGGAAATTTATGCACAACACATACATCCAATAGCCCATCATTTATCGAAGCATTGGGTGCGATATAGGCATTATTGCCATATTGTGGTGAATTCGCTACGGAAATCATGAAAGCTTCCCTTTCGTAAGTCTTCCCATCAATCTTTAAGGTATACTTCTTCGGCTTATAATTACTGATCACATTGATGACTGTCCTTAAATATCCCACCGGACCTCGGATGGTTTCAGTGGCAAAGCGATCACTCACTGAGGCATCAAAACCAATACCGGCAATATTGAAAAAACAGCGATCAGCGATTTTACCGCAGTCGATTTCGACAGATTCAAATCGATTGATCCTACGCAAGGCTGCAGATTCATTCATCGGGATCCCTAAATAATAAGCCAATCCATTTCCTGAGCCTTCCGGCACAATCCCCAAGGGAATACCCGACCCGACTAACGCGGTTCCAATTTCATTGATAGTACCATCTCCCCCTACCGCAATTACAGCATCGTATTGCTCCTCAATCGCAGATTGAGCAAGTTCAAAGGCATGGTTAGCGTGATTAGTGACCTTAAAGGTCGGTTCAAACCTGTTTAAATCCAGTACTTCGAGTACCTGTTTATTAAACGTTGTCTTCTTCTTCCCGCCAGATACTGGATTGATTACAAACAGTATGCGCTTCTTTCTCATTTACGTCATTTAATTCCGCTAAAGATAATAATTTGAATGAAATACTTTTTAAATATTGCAAAGTATCGTAGCTTTGTGCCACACAAAATGTGGACTGATTTGCATTTAGCATTATCATAATGTAAATGGGAGATTGCAACCACAGTAAAAAAGTGCTAAAACCATTCGGGACAAATGATTTTTCACATACTGCCTGCTATTCCCTTCAAACGTTTATTATTTTTATGGCATATTTATTTACCTCCGAATCGGTATCTGAAGGACATCCTGACAAAGTCGCAGACCAGATTTCGGACGCTTTAATCGACAACTTCCTCGCATGGGATGAAGATGCCCGCGTAGCTATTGAAACCTTAGTTACTACTGGACAGGTGGTTTTAGCAGGTGAAGTGAAGTCCAAAATCTATTTGGACGTGCAAAAAATCACTCGCCAGGTTATTGAGAAAATCGGATACACCAAATCCGAGTATATGTTCGAAGCGAACTCCTGTGGAGTATTATCTGCTATCCACGAACAATCTGCTGATATCAATCAAGGTGTTGACCGCGTCACTAAACAAGAACAAGGCGCTGGTGACCAAGGAATTATGTTCGGCTATGCAAATAACGAAACGGAAAACTATATGCCTTTGGCATTGGATATTTCACATCGTTTATTGTATGAACTTGCGGACTTAAGACGCGAAAATAACGAAATTAAATACCTTCGCCCAGACGCTAAGTCGCAGGTGACTTTGGAATACGACGACAACCATAAACCCGTTCGTATCGATACAATCGTAATTTCTACCCAGCATGATGATTTTGCTTCTGAAAAGGAAATGCAGGAGAAAATCCAAGCCGATATCATCAATATTTTAATCCCTCGGGTTAAAGCCCAATTGAAACCTGAGTTACAGGCTTTATTTACGGATGAAATCAAGTACCATATCAACCCAACAGGAAAATTCGTAATCGGAGGTCCTCATGGAGATACAGGATTGACAGGTAGAAAAATCATCGTGGATACTTATGGTGGTAAGGGTGCTCATGGTGGTGGTGCTTTTTCAGGAAAAGACCCTTCAAAGGTTGACCGTTCTGCAGCCTATGCAACCCGTCATATCGCGAAAAACCTAGTAGCAGCAGGTGTTGCTGATGAAATCTTAGTTCAGATTTCATATGCTATCGGTGTGAAAGATCCTATGGGAATCTATGTAAACACTTATGGTACCAGCAAGGTTAACAAAAATGATGGTGAAATCGCTACTATTATAGGTCAGCTTTTCGACATGACTCCTTACGGTATCGAAACACGCTTAGGCCTTCGCAACCCAATCTACGCTGAAACCGCGGCTTATGGACACATGGGTAGAACCCCAAAAACGGTTACCAAAACTTTTGAAAACTCCAATGGCGAAACTAAGACCCTTGATGTAGATTTATTCACTTGGGAAAAATTAGACTTCGTTGATGAGGTAAAAAAAGCATTCGGAATTTAATCTTCAAAGATGTAATAAGTTCTTTTAGCTTTTAAACCGCTAAGGGACTTCTTAAATATTTAGAAACGCGCTTGAAATAGCTTTCAAGCGCGTTTCTTTTTTTATTTTCAACAGCTATTTTCCAAAGAATTCTTGTAGCCACTGAATCCTATCTTTATTCAGGATTTTCTATGTCCAAATTAACTGTTTTACCGGACCTCTTCCGGACCTTCTTCGGACATTCGTCGGATTTCGTTCGAATTTTTTCGAACAAGGTCCGGCCCAATTCCGAAGAAAATCAGGCGAAAACTATAATAATTCTTGAATTGCTATTGATATAGAGTCGAATTCAGGGTAATCCCCACTTAGAATATAAAAAGGAGATATTGATTCAATAAAAAAGGAGCAATGATCATTGCTCCTCAGAATATTTGTAATCATTGTTTCTACTACTCAGCGATAGAGGCTGAAGAAGTAGGAATTTGACGATTGACTTTCTTAACCAAACCCTGTAAAACAGTTCCTGGACCTACTTCAACAAAACTTTCAGCCCCATCTGCCAACATGGTTTCCACAGATTGCGTCCATCGAACAGCACCTGTAAGTTGAGCAATCAAATTATCTTTAATCGCTGTAGGATCCTGATAAGGCAATGCATCATAGTTTTGATAAATCGGACATACAGGAATCTGGATTTCAACATCCAAAATTGCGGCTTGCAGTTCTTGCTTGGCAGCTTCCATTAATGGAGAGTGGAAGGCTCCACCAACATTTAATTTCAAGGCACGCTTTGCGCCTGCTTCCAATAATTTCTGAAAAGCTTTGTCTACACCAGATACTGAACCTGAGATTACCAATTGTCCCGGACAGTTATAGTTCGCAGCAACAACAATATCATCAACCTGCTCACATACTTCCTCAACAACGACATCATCCAATCCTAAGATTGCAGCCATGGTACCTGGTTCCAGCTCTGTAGCTTTTTGCATCGCATTTGCACGCTTGGCAACCAACTTTAATCCATCCTCAAAAGATAAAGCACCTGCAGCAACCAAAGCTGAGAATTCACCTAGGGAATGACCTGCAACCATTGCTGGTTGAAATGTATCACCCAAGGCCTTTGCAAGAATAACGGAATGTAAAAATATCGCCGGTTGAGTTACCTTGGTTTGTTTTAGGTCTTCTTCTGTTCCATTGAACATAATATCCGTAATACGGAAACCTAAGATCTCATTGGCTTTTTCAAATAAGGCTTTGCACTCTTCATTTGAGTCGTATAAGTCCTTGCCCATGCCCACAAATTGAGCACCCTGACCAGGAAAAATATATGCTGTTTTCATATCCAATAGTTTAATTAAACAAAAATATACTTAATCTTCGGGTAGAAAAGAAAGTGAGGAAAGATTTTCTTCACTAAAAATATCATTTGATATCTCTAACAGTTCTTTTGAACTTACTAAATCTATTTTCTCAAAAACCTCTTGCAGACCTACAACCCGATCGTAATCTAAAATATTCTTCGCCTCCGCTATGATCAAACTCATTCTATTCTCCTCAGCCAAAGCAATTTGACCCTTGAACTTATTCTTAGCTTTTTCTAATGCCTGCGGGCTTAATGCCTGCTCTTTTAGCTTATTCAATTCCTTATGGATCAATTTGATGGTTTTATCAACCTTTTCATCATCCGTCCCGAAGTAAATACTAAATAAGCCAGTATCCGAATAAAGACTATAATTAGATTCAATGGTATAAGCAATTCCATATTTCTCTCTAATATTCAAATTCAAGATATTAGACATGCCGTAGCCACCTAATAGATTATTCAATAATAACAGTCCGGTTTTACGAGAATCATGAATTCCATAGGCAGGTCCACCCAGAACTACGTGGGCCTGATTGATTGGTCTGGCACGTTCCACAAATTCCACGGGCTGAAGCATAATATCTTCCGCTGCATGTGACCATTGATGGTTATTAGGCTTGCCAAAAACCTTTTCAGCAATCTTTAAGACTTTTTTGTCCGTATAATTCCCTGAAATAGCAATCACGATCTTGGAGGCATCGTAATGTTGGTCTATGAATCTTTTGATATCAGATTGCTGGAGAGCTTTTAAATCCTCCTCTAATCCTAGAATATTATGTCCTAAGCCTGAACCTTTAAAAATCTGGTCTTCAAACTCATCCATAATCGATTCCTCAGGGCTATCGAGATAGGAGGCCATTTCATCAAGGATTACTTCCTTTTCCTTGTCCATTTCATCTTCCGGAAAGGTCGAGTGCAACAGAATATCTTCGAACAAGTCCAATGCACGCTCCAGATAAGGATTCAAGAAAGAGGCATGTATACAGGTATATTCCTTTGTGGTGTAAGCATTCAAATCGCCGCCAACGGCTTCCAATCTATTCAGAATCTGGTTAGTGCTACGACGTTCCGTTCTTTTGAACAATAGATGTTCAATAAAATGTGCCGTCCCAAATTTGCCTGATTCCTCATGCCTAGACCCGGCATCAACAATAAGGCATATATGCGTAATAGAAGAAGAATGTGGCTGAAACAAAACTCGCAACCCGTTATCAAGTTGGAATATCTTATGATCCATATTGAAAAATTGAATGACAAAGGTAAGGAATAGTATTTATTATTAAGTATTTAGTAATTAGACCACATTCTATCAAAAAAAAATGGCCTAAAATTTAGGCCATTCATTATTATCTATTTAAATACTCAAATCTTTTTTTACCAATCAAAATCTAAATACTCTATACTAAATACTACACTTACATTCTCGGTCTTCTCATTCCCGGAGGCATACCGGTATCTTCGGTCGGTGCGATTCCAGAGAATTTCTGAAGTTTAAATGTAAAGGTTAGCATAAAATAACGACCTAGACGATTGGTTTGCCTATCGATGGTCATGTTTTCTTGTACCGTTCTAGAAAGGTTGGTTTGTTCGTTCAACAAATCGAATGCTTGAAAACGAAGTGTACCACGTTGATCCTTTAACAATTTTTGCTCAATATATGTATTGATAATAAAAGGATTTGCACTTGTCAAAGGTCCGTAACCCGAATTAAAGGATTTTGATAAATCTGCTCCAAAAATAGTCGTTGGAGTAATATTTACGGAACCAATCAAGGTTGGAGTCCATGAAGACACATTGTTATTAAAGTCTCCCAATGAGTTTCTGGTATAATTATAAGAATACCTTACTCCAGGATTCAATTCAAAGTTTTCAGATGGATTGTATCTGAACATTAAACCTTGCATGAATACCCAGTTATTGGAAATATTCTGAATTCCTTCAACTGCACTCAGCTCTCTTGCCGTGTAAGAAATATTCTTGTTGTAGCTGACACCACCCATTAACATCAGGTTGTAGGTCTTTTGTTTCAGAGACTTACCATAGTGATAGAATGAACTTAGATTATAAACTGGATCTGATTCGTTCAAATACCTTGTTTCAGAAACCATACCTGCACCTTGAACATTCTCGCGTTTTACAAAAGACACGATTTTATCAGTTGTTACATTACCGTTCAACATGGCAAAGAAAGTATTTCCTTTTTGAAAATCGCCAGCACGGAACCTCATCATCATGCGATGTCTGAATTCAGGATTCAAATCAGGGTTACCAAATACGAGGTTTGTAGAAGTATTACCTACGGCATAAGGCAGCACCTGATTGATACTAGGTTCAGTTGAGGAACCTGAATAATTCAAGCTCAAATTCTTCTGTCTGGAGAACTTATATTCAAAGCGAGCGATTGGCATCCAATTTAAGTTAGAACGATCAATGACCGCACTGTTATTATCACTGGATACATCCCCTTTTAATTGAGATGGTTGAACTGCTGCACCGATGGAATATTTCACTTTATCATTTTCGAAGGCATAGTTTGCTCCGATACGATGAGTCGTAAAGGAATAATCCTGATCATAATGATAATTAAGGATACGATTATCAAGATTAGGTAGGGCAGCACCATCCTCATCAAAGGCATCTTGATATTGTTTGTTGACATAGTTGTTTTTATTGAAATCATAAGAGATCTCAATTTTTCCATGCTCAGAAACGGGCTCCAAATAGGAAAGACTTCCCCCAGCATTCCAACTTTTATTATTGACCTCACGAATGGTCTGCTCATAGATCTCAGCCATCGAAGAATTGGAATTATTTGGATCTGTCACCAAACGATCCAGTACTCCTTGATAATCTTCTGTTGTGGCAGCATTATCATAGTTGAAATTCATGAACAAGTTTCTTCCTTTATCACTCAATTTTCTATTATAAAGTCCACTAATACCAAATCTTGGAACATCAGAAACACTGTTTTCCACACGGGTATCAAAGGTTTCCGTAGCATCACTAAAGTCAAACCAATTTCCTTCGGAGTTCGATTTCGCTTTATTGCCTGTGAATCCGAATTGTGGGGTTAGCTTGATATAATCATTGTCTGAAATATTCCATTCTAAATTTGCTTCCAAACGATGGCTGGAAACAATATTATTGGAAGTAGAGTCAGAACTTTGTTCTAGATTTCCACCTTCCATAAAGTTGGTGGTTAAGCTGTTGGTCAAGGTAGTATTGTCGTCTCTACCGAAGGAGTAACTACCATAGACTTTCAGTTTATCAGAAAAATCATGACGGATATTGACCCCAATTGAACCGACATCAGTAATTCCTGAAGCACCGCCGAACATTCCGCCGCCACCACCAGGTCTTCCACCGCCACCTTGACGCATTCTAGCTCCACCACCGATAGTACGGAAGTCAAACAGGTTTGCATTCACGTTGTTTAGGTTACCAAGAACGGAGACTTGAGTTTTATCCGTCATCCCCATCCACATACCGGTTGCTTGATACCGATCTTCTGTACCATATCCAGCACGCAGGGTGGTCATAAAACCCTTATTGTATTTCGGGTCAATTTGAATGTTGATGATCTTTTCAGAGTTACCTGATTTATTTCCGGTAATATTGGCCATATCACCGTAATCATCTACAACTTGGATTTTCTCAATAATATTTGCCGGCAAGTTTTGGGTTGCCGTTTTCACATCCCCCCCAAAGAAGTCCTTACCATTGATTCTCACTTTAGTAACGCTTTCCCCTTGGGCAGTGACATTTCCATCTTTATCCACTTCCACCCCTTGCAATTTCTTCAAGGCATCTTCAGCCACTGAACCTTCTCTAAGTTTCAGGTCCCTGGTGCTGTATTCGACAGTATCACTTTTCACTTGTACAGTTGGTACACCTTCAATTACAACTTCTTCAATTTGATTTTCATTAACATCTAACTCAAAACTAGGGATTTGTAATTCCTTTTGCCCTTGAGGGAAATCGAATTCCTTTTCGTAAGGTGAGAAGCCAAGGCTACTGACTCTGATTTTAAATTTTGTGGCTTTAACGTTGGTAAAAGTGTAGAAACCAGCATTGCTGGAACTGGTTGCGACGGTATCAGTATCTGTAATTAAACGTACAGAAGCACCAGATATCGGTCGGGATTCAGTATCCCTCAGCATTCCAGAAACTTCACGGCCCGATTGACCGTAAGCAGTAATTCCCATAGCCAAGAAGCAAAAGCAAGTCAAGGCTTTCAATAATTTATCCATATATCAATTAAACTAATTCTAGTTCAGAGTCCCCAAAATCCAAGCATCGAGCTTGAATTTATAAGGACTTTTTACTGTAGGGGTATATTGCCCATACATTGATCCTCGAGGGTCCGGTCTGCTTTTAATTGTTTTTTGTAATATGGAAAATCTGTTGTTAATCATGATTTGAATGGCGATTGGATTTTTCAAATCCTTGATACCAATTGCCTGAATCGGAATTTTTGATTCATAGACCAAAACATCATTATCCATCAGTTTTGCTACTGCATGCACGCCATAAGTATTTTCAAATGACAGCCTTCCATCTACAATTCTTGCAAACCCCTTCACCCCATAACCCCTGCTTCGCTTGATAAACTCTTCGCGAACATTCATATTCGGGAGGTTTTCATCGTTACGCATAGCCCTGATAGACTCACTGTCCGGAATAGGAAAGATTAATAATGCACCATCTTTCTTTTTACCTTCAGGGTTGATATTCACGATGATACCATTTCGGGTTGCTTCCTGCTGTAATGCAAGGTCCTTAATTTGAACTGCTGTATACAAATAGTTAGCGTCGTTTGTAACAGCGAAACTCCAGCTGGAATCTTGACCTATTATAGATAACTGATTTCCCCATTCCTTAATATCCCCATCCACTGCAACCTCTAAACTGGGTAAAATCGCGTATCGATCTTTTTTCTTCTGCGCCAACAAATTTGAACTAGCAAAGATTAAAATGGCAATAATGATATTCCTTTTCATACTTTTTAAGTATTCTTCTTTCTATCAGCAGTATAAGAAAAAAAATTATATTCCCGAATACCTCACAAAGAAAAACACAAGAAGTGTAAATTAGTGTAAAAGGAAATTAATCACGGAGATGTTACAGATTTTTATAGTAGTAAGTATTAAGTATTTAGTAGTAAGACTTGCCTTTCAAGTTGATCTTTTATGAGGATAATTTAAATTGGAGCGGGGTTATTTTTGGAAGTTCGATCAATCTAATTACTAAATACTATCTTTAGGGATGATTTCTACTTTACTATCTACATTTCAGGAGGAATATTTAGAGGCGGGTTGTGATGAGGCGGGGCGTGGGTGTTTGGCGGGTCCGGTATTTGCGGCGGCGGTGATTTTTCCGGCGGGATATTCGAATCCGGTATTGAACGATTCCAAGAAATTGTCGGAAAAAAAAAGGATGGAACTGCGTCCTATTATTGAGAAGGAGGCATTAGCGTACGCTGTTGCCAGCGTGTCTGCGGAGGAAATTGATAAAATAAATATTCATAAGGCGTCCTATTTAGCGATGCATAAGGCTTTGGATATTCTGGGGGTAAAACCTGAATATCTAATTATTGATGGCAATAAATTTATCCCATATGGCAGTGTTCCACACGCCTGTATTGTAAAGGGTGATGGGAAATACCTATCCATTGCTGCAGCCTCTATCCTAGCAAAAACCTATAGGGATGAATATATGGACAATATTGCGGTTGATTTTCCGGAATATGATTGGTTGAAGAACAAAGGTTATCCTACCATAAGACACCGGGAAGCAGTGTTGAAGTTGGGATTAACGCCACATCATAGAAAGACATTTAGGGTTAGCGAACCGCAGTTGAAGCTGTTTTAGAAAGTGGAGGTGGAAAAGCATTCATGGTTTTTGATTTTAATTGTTTTTTTATATTAGGAATTGGCGGGTGAAAGGGAAAACTCCAGAGGAGTTTAATGTTAGTAGTAGATATTACCAATGAGATAGAGGCTGTCTAATAAGGTCTCTAAAAAAAAATAACCCCGTCATTAAAAAATGGCGGGGTTTTCTGTTTTTTGTCCTTAAGATTTAGTATCTTAAGGTGCACCCAAAAAACAATATGGCAAACATACAATTCAAAGCTCTTCCATCCAATAGTCCGAGTCTATTTCCTGAAAATATTTTTGATCGTATTCCATTGAACCATCCTGTTCGGTTGGTGAATCAGGTTGTTGATCAGTTGGATCTGGATCATATTATCCGACTTTATAAAGGGGGAGGCACTACTAGTTTCCATCCCCGGATGCTCATCAAAGTGTTGTTCTACGCCTATTTAAGCAATATCTATTCTTGCCGAAAGATTGAACGCGCCTTACAAGAGAACATCTATTTCATGTGGCTTTCTGGCAACAGTACCCCTGATTATCGTACGATCAACTATTTCAGGGGGAAGCGTCTTAAGGGGCAAATACAGGAGTTGTTTGCAAGTATCGTCCGGATGTTACATGAAATGGAGTACGTCAGCCTGAAAGTTCAGTATGTTGATGGTACCAAGATCGAATCTGCAGCTGGTCGTTATACGTTTGTATGGAAGAAATCGGTTGAGAAAAACAAGGTAAAGTTAGAAGCGAACATCGCTTCGGTTCTTGCCGATATTGATGCGCAGATTACCCAAGACCAATCTACATTAGGCAATCAAGAAGTTAGCAAGGCTATCGACAGCACGCAGCTGAAGGAAAAGATCAAAGCGATCAATGCAAAGCTCAAAGTGGCCAATAAGTCTACCGATAAGCAGCTTAAGAAACTCGAAGATGACTACTTGCCACGATTGCAGAAATATGAAGAACAGCTGAAAATACTAGGGGATCGCAATAGTTATAGTAAGACCGATACCGATGCTGTGTTTATGCGCATGAAAGAGGATCACATGAAGAACGGTCAACTCAAACCCGCCTACAATACACAGATCAGTACCGAGGAACAGTTCATCACCCATTACAGTATCCATCAGACTACCGCAGACACGACAACCCTACCGGAACATTTGGAAGGCTTTGAGTCCCGTTACGGAAAACAAAGTGAGTCAATCGTCGCAGATGCCGGATATGGCAGTGAGCAGAACTATGAGTTGTTGGAAGGACAGGATATAACCGCTTTTATCAAGTACAATTACTTCCATATGGAGCAGAAGCGAAAGCATAAGCAGGATCCTTTTTCGGTACAGAACCTATATTACAATGATCAGGAGGATTTTTATGTGTGTCCGGCAGGACAGAAACTAAGCTTTGTCGGACAAACAACCAGGGTCAGTACCAACGGATATGCCGCCCAGGTGAGCTGCTATCAAGCTCAGCGATGTGAGGGCTGTCCGATGCGTGATGGGTGTCATAAAGCACAGGGCAATCGTCTGATTGAAGTCAATCACCGCCTTGCTTGGCTCAAGGCTAAAGCTAGAGAAAGACTACTATCGACACAAGGGCTATACCATCGAAGCAAAAGACCCGTGGAAGTCGAAGCGGTATTTGGACAGATGAAAAGCAACAACAAGTTTACCCGCTTTAGTATGAAAGGACTCGAGAAAGTTACTGTGGAGTTCGGATTGATGGCTATTGCCCATAACCTAAGAAAATGGGCAAAAAAGTGGAAAAACAAAACTTTAATTGGTAAACCTGGTGGCAACAACTCCCTATTTGCGATAAATCAAGCTATCAGCGTGATGAAAAGTACAGAAAATCGACTTGCAGCTTAATATTGTTTATGAAAATATAATTGAGATCAAGAAAGGTATTAAAATAAAAGAAGGTGCCTTTTTAGACACCTTCATTATTTTTTAGGCTATCTGTTACTAATATTGAACCCCTCTGGGGTTCTTGACTCCGCTTCCTATTTATGAATCGTTTGAATTAATCAGCCAACTGATTGATTAAACGGGATGTAAAGCCAATAAAAAAGGGATTCTGAAAAGAATCCCTTTTTTATTGGAATATGTATTTCTAAATTTTCTCTTTTCTATGTTTTAGTGATAACCAAATGGCGAATCCTAATCCTAATACTAGGATAATGGATGCTACCAAGGATATGATATTACTGATGCGCATGGAGTCAGGGGCAAAAATAAATTCTACTTTATGGTTACCGCCTGGTAATGAAAGTCCTCTTAATAGATAGTCTGTACGGATAATCGGCACTTCTTCGCCATCTACATAAGCTTTCCAGCCTTTATCATAGAAAATCTCAGAGAATACGGCGAACACATTGTTTCCTGCTGAATATTCATATTTCAAGGTATCTGGATGGTACGAAGTCAATTTGATTTCTGCGTTGGTTGGTTGACCAATGCTTGCATTGCCTATCTGCCCTTTTAATCCTTCATTGATGATTGCTTCCTTTTTCGGATCGAAGGTATTCAAGGCGTCCATCTCTGCTTGGTTGCTATTTACAAACCTAATGTTGTTTACAAACCAAGCATTTCCTAAAGCTGAGCTTCTACGGTGGATTCTATCTGAATTATTGCTTTGATCTTTGCTGATGATATAGCGAACATTTAACATATCCAATACATCCTCATTAAAATCACCATTAAATTGATTCTCCAATAACTCTTGGAAACGCATCAATTTTGCGGCATGATATCCACCAATGCTTTTGTGGAAAAAGGATGTGCTTGCATCGTTGAATGGACTTGTAGTCAGGTCAAATACACGGTATGACAAGTCTTTATCCAAATGAATCAACTGATCAACCTCCCGTTCAGGAATAGGTTTTTCATAAATACTTTTATCAACGAAGGACTCTGAATTTAAATATCTTTTATCAACTGCCCATAGATCCACAATAGTGATCACCGCAATTGCAGCAGTAAGAACAGCCACTGTAAGTTTCTTCTTAACATAGAACCATACAAATCCTGCTGTTAAAACGACAATAAAGAATGAGCGCCAAGCATCAGAAGAAGCTAGATCGGCACGGTCTTTTAATAAGGCATTCGCCAATTCAGCACCTAAAGTTGGGTCTTGAACTTGTTGTTGCAATGCCGCAACAAATTCTTGGTGATTAGCAGTGCGTAATGCAAGAATACTTGGCATTAAAGCAATCATTAAACAAATAATGGCTACTGCTCCCCCAGAATACAATACTTTTTTATCTAAATCCTTAATTTCATTTCCTCTGGTTATGATTTCATTCAATCCCATTATTGCAAGTAATGGAATCAATACAGATGGAATCACCAATATCGATTCAACCGCTCTGAACTTGTTGTACATTGGCAAGTAGTCAAAGAACAAATCAGAAATAAAAGGAAGATGACGACCGAAAGAAAGGAAAATAGTCAGTACGGTTGCTGCAAGAATCCACCATTTTAAGCGATCCTTCACAACGAATAAAGCAAGGACGAATAAAAAGATGATTCCAGCACCAAAATACCAAGGTCCGGAAGTGAAACGCTTATCGCCCCAGTAAGTTGATAAAGCTCTATTAGCATATTGCAAAGCTTCAGCTTTTGAAGCTCCTATTTTCTCAATTACTTTTACGGAATTTGACTTTTCGGTCATTGTACCACCAGAGCGACCACCATATGCATTAGGGATCAAGAAGGTAATATTTTCACCGATTCCTTGGCTCCATTCATAAGCATATTCCTTATCTAATCCAGCGTTTGATTTTCCAGAAGCATCTGTTTTCGTAAGATTAGCTTTACCACGGATTGTTTCCTTACTATATTCATAGGTTGGAAATAAAACCGATGCATTGACTAATACTGCTATAACAACACCTATTAATTGAAGCCCTGTGGCTTGTAGGAATTTATTCAGTTTTTTATCGCGGATTGCATAATACAACTCAAAACCCACCAAAACCATTAAGGCAATGAACAGGTAATAAGTCATTTGAATGTGGTTAGCTCTGAGTTCGAGCGCTAGGAACAATGCCAAGAGGCTTGGTCCCCAGAATTTACTTCCGCGGTAACAGAGGATTACAGAACCAATAATTGGAGCGAAATAGGCGATTGCATAGGCTTTATTGATGTGCCCTGCTTCGACATATATCATATTGTAGGAGGAGAAGGCGAGTGCAACAGCACCGATTGCCGCTACCCAAGGTCGTAATCGTAAGACCGAGAACAGGAAATATCCGCCTAATAAGAATAATAATAATACATCGGAAGGAGGAGGAAATACGGCTCTGATAGCTGGTCCAATATGTGTTGTGATGTTACTGGCATGATCATACCAAATTTGATAAGTTGGCATACCCCCAAACATGGAATTGGTCCATAACGGAGTAGTTCCATCTTTTTCCCTGTACTCAAAAATTTCTTTTTGACTACCACGTGCTTGCATCACATCGCTTTGCAACAAAGTTTTTCCTTGCCAAACTGGCGTAAAATAAAACACCACTAAAAGCAAGAAGATGCCTATAATGATTAAGTGATTCTGATTTTCCTTAAACCAAGTTTTCATCTAGTAATGAATAGGATTATTAATGATATAGCCCCAAAAATATAGAATTGATGTGAGATTTGGGTTATATGGGATGAGAAAGTTGAAAATTAAGAGCAGCAATGCCGTTAATATCCGAACACATTGTTTGCAGAAGTTAATCTTTCCACGATATAGTAAGAAAAACCAGCATCTTAACCCTTTTGTATCAGGTCTTTAATGTTTGCCAGCTCTCCAAACAAGACTAATAAATCATTTTCCATAAGGACTGTATCAGATTTAGCAATACCCGATGCTTCCTTGCTTAATCTTGTCGTTCCTTCTCTGGTGGTTTGATTTTCCACATGAACAGTGGTCAATACAATTACTTTATATTTATTGGTCAAATCAGCCTCTTTAAGGGTCATCCCAATATATTTAGTTGGGACCTTCGTTTCAATAATACTGTATTTCTCAGAAATTTTAAAAGAGTCAACGATATCGATATTATCCAAACGCATGGCTAATCGTTCAGCTGCTTCTTCCTCAGGCATGATATATTCATCGATATTCATGGCTTCAAGCACCGTTTTTTGAAGCTCAGAAACAACACGACCAATGATCCTTTTGACTTTAAGCTGTTTTAACAGTGCTACTGTCATTAAACTGGCGCCTTCTTCCTCACCAATTGCGACAATTACCGCGTTACTTTCTCGTAGTGGCAAGGAACTTACCGCATCTCGGTCAGTACTATCAAGACAAACCGTATGCGTAATACGATCTTTAGTTTGCTCCACAATACTCATATTCTTGTCTGCAGCAATCACTTCATGGCCTAGCTCCGTCAAGTGAATCGCCAATGACCGTCCAAAATGTCCTAAGCCTAATACAATATACTTCATATGTTAAAACAGTACTTTTTCAGTTGGATAAATATAACTTTTGTTCTTTGTGTTTTTAATGAATGCCACCAGGAGAGTCAACATCCCTACCCTACCTACAAACATGGTAAACATTAAAATGATTTTACTTGTTGCCGTCAATGAGGATGTAATTCCCATGGATAGCCCACAAGTTGTATATGCAGAAACCGATTCAAACAATAAGGGTATCATTTGTTGATTCGGATCTGAGAAATTCAATAAGATAAAACTCAGCGTAATCGTTAATACTGACAGTAAGATAATGGCGAAAGCCTTGTTTACCGATTCAGAAGCGATTTTCCGTTTATAGATTTCAATAGATTCCTTGCCTTTAGCTAGTGCGACAATATTCATTAACGCGATTGCAATCGTGGTGACCTTTACTCCGCCACCTGTTGAACCAGGTGAAACCCCTATCCACATTAACGTCACAAACATGATTAATGTTGGGATATTGATAAAATTTAAATCTACACTATTGAATCCTGCCGATCGGGTGGAATTTGCCATAAAAATGGAAGTGGCCCACTTCCCAAAGGAGGATTTATCAGCCATCAAACTATGATCTTGTTCCAAAACAAAGAACGAGATTGTAGCTAAGAGAATAACAGTCACATTACAGACTACGATAAAACGCGAATTAAAAGAGAATACCTGAGGTTTATAGCGGTAGCTTTTTTTCTGGATCAATCGCTGTATGATAGACTTTACTTTTTCCTGAACCCAGGTGTAGAAATTGAAGATAGTACCGAATCCAAAGCCCCCTAAAATAAACATGGAGGCCACTGCTAACTGAAAGTTATAATTAAAACGGTAGGAATCATTCATGACACCATCTTTAATAATTGTAAATCCAGCATTACAGAATCCTGAGATTGCATGGAAGCAGGAGAAAAACACCATTTCACCGAGGGAATCGAAATGTTTCGCATCCAAGGAACTAAAAATTAAGATGGCTCCAATAAACTCAAAAAGTAGTGTTATAAAGATGATGGTCAATAAGGTTGAAATAACGGAATTCAGTTTATTTTCCCCCAATATCTCACCGAACATCAATTGATTCTTAAAGGAGAAACCTCCGGAGAAGAAATATCCGAAGAAGCCTGTAAAGGTCATAATTCCCAATCCACCCACCTGGATGAGTGCCATGATTACGGATTGACCGAATACGGAGAAATTAGTCGAAATATCCGTTGTTGAGAGTCCGGTAATACATACTGCACTGGTTGCCATAAAAAATGCATCCACAAAGCTCAAGGGGGCTTCTATAGTGGTTCGGGGAAGCATAAGTAGAAATGCTCCAAGAATAATTAAGCCCAAGAAACTGATGACAAATAGTATGGTTGGATTAAAATAAAAATTGTCGAAGAAAAGACTATTCTTAGAAAGTTCGGAGAGGAAAATAATGGCAATACCGAGATAAAGCCATTCATCCTTGGCGAATGTCGAGAGGAATCCGCCAGTCATTCTAGAGATAGTGATCAATAAAAAATAGGCACTGACCATTACTCCTGTATAATGCGAGACATTGATTCGTCTGGCAACTAAAATGGAGGAAGAGGTTCGAATGATTTCAAAAAGAAAAAGACCGTAGTATAAGATAACAACAGCTTTGTCTGTGGTTTTAGCAATGATTGGATCAGTAATATAACCAACATGCACGACCATCATAACGGCGCTGATCAAACTGACATAAAAAACAATCTGATCAACGGTTTTCTTTTTATACCGGAAAATATATTTTAGGAAGCTATAAACTGAATCCATCTATCTACAAACATAGCAATATCATACTGAAGCCCTAAGTTTTAAAAATCTTTCACGTGAAACTAATTTTCATTTTCTTCCTCTTTTTTATCTTTTTTCTTGAATAATCCTTTGAAGAATTTACCTGTTTTCTTGATTACTCCTTTTGTTTCTTCCATCACTTCTTTTCCTTTTTCGGCAGCTCCCATTAATTTGGCTTCACGTTCTTTACTGATACCAGCACATTGTTTTATACCGTCCAGTAAACTCTGCCACATGGTTTTGAAAAAAGTATGCTCCGGCACCCTTTTATAATTCACCTTCCCTATATGATATTTCTCATTAGCATCTGGATTACTATCGTTAATCAGGATATTATTGACCACAAAGGATAAAACGCCTTTTTTCGTCTTGCTCATTCCTGGGTCTACGGCATTCATTAAATTCAGTTTCAGATGGTCATAATCAAATCTGAAATCACCCCAGTTTCTGTAATCATTGGCTTGAAAATTAAAACTGATGCTCCGGATGTTACCTGAAGATATTTCAGCATTCAACAAAGGAGTCAGGATTTTATTGAACGAAGTGGCCTGCATTCTTCCTAGACTTCCCTTATAGGTATGATATCCATCTTTACTCAACATATCAAAGCCAAATTGAATTTTCAATAGTCCTGAATTCATGATTTTAGCCTGCAAATCTGCCCGCATGAATTTATTCTTTGCCAAGAGGGTGCTGTCATTGGTGACATTTGTTAATGTTCCGCGTGCCTTATTAAAGGTAATTACCCCTTCTTTATGGAATTTTGCGGAATACTCACCATATAAAACATCAATATTATCAACATAAACTGTATCAATACGGATTAGCTGTTTGACTTTCATCAATTGTTGATGAGGAGATTTACCTATTTTGGACGCACTTTTTTTAGGATATCGTTTATCATTATACAATGAAACTGATCCGTTTTTAATTTGCACATGTTGGGCAATGGTCTGTTGATTATCAATAAGCTCCTTAAAGTCTAATTTCTCAAAGCGAAGGGTATCGAATTTCATAACAGCCATGGTTATATTTTGATTTCTGGCTTTGAAATAGGTTGCTTTATTCATCTTAGGCGCATATTCAACCTTTGTTAACAAGACATTTTGGTCCCTGGTATTCATTAACAGTCGGTCGAATTTTGCTTTATAAATTCCATTGGATAGCTCGTATTCAAACTTTGGAACATCTACTTCTACCATTTTTGTATAGAACAAACGGGTGGTATCATGGATGGAAGCTTGATCGACTAAGATATCATGCACCTTGATCCCAATGCTATCCAGTTCAATATCACTGGATTTCCCTTCTTCGATCTTTGAAAACTTAAACTTTATATTATCGATGTGGATATCCCTAACATTGATGGAGCTAAAAACATCTTTAATATTATCATATAGCGTTTTGGATTGCTTAGGTTGAATGGTATCATTATAAGCATGTCTTTCGGATATCATGTGGATATCCGGGGAGTCGAAATTGATTTCTTTAATATATAGTTTTCGATTCTTGATTACATCCCAAATACTAAAGCGACGGACTTTCAAGGCCGATAGTTTAATATGATATCGGCTATTTGGAGCTTCTTTGGAGAGCACCATCCTCTTATAGACGGCAGAATCAGGAATTAGCTCTGCATTCTTTAAGGTTACATTTCCTAGAGCAACATTCAGGTCCAGGTCATCATACTTTAAAGAATATAGTCCATTGGTGGCATTTGTAACAGTTTCCTTGAGTTTAGTCTCGACAATTGGTTTCCAATTTCGGCTATAGTACCACCCTACTCCGATTATAGCCACAATGATGACGACTACAATTCCAATAATCCATTTCCAAATAGGTTTCATAAATATCAATAAAGCGGTTTATCTTAGCTTGTGTTATTGTCTAACAACAATTCAGCCAATATGTTTATTTGTCCAAGAAAATTTTATTGAAATTAAATTAGGTAAAATAAAGGAAAATATTCTCTTGAATTTAGTACAAGAAACTTGAATTATTAATTCCTGTTATTTTCATTGTTATAGATACTCAAATAACTATCGTAACGAGAGGGTTCAATTTCACCGTTTTCCAATGCTTCGAGCACCGCACATCCCGGCTCATTGATATGTCTACAGTTGTGAAACCTACATTGATTGAGGAGGTTTCTCATTTCTGGAAAATAGTGGGAAAGTTCTTGCGGTTCAATATCCACAATCCCCAATTCCCGAATTCCTGGTGTATCTATCAATTTTCCTCCAAAGGGCAAATCAATCATTTCCGCAAAGGTGGTGGTATGCTTTCCTTTATCCGACCAATCCGAGATATTTCCGGTTTTTAGATCGGAACCCGGAATAATAGCATTGATTAGGGTGGATTTACCGACCCCTGAATGTCCTGAAATTAAAGTTATCTTATCTTTCAATACCTCATTCAAGTCATCAATATTTTCTTTTTCCAATGCAGACACGGTGTAACAAGGGTATCCCAGATCTTTGTAGATGGCAATGTACTCAGCTAATATTTCCAAGCCTTCTTCAGAGAATAAATCGAGTTTATTGAAAACCAGTGCTGCCGGTATACCATATGCTTCGGCAGTAACCAAAAACCGATCAATAAAACCAGTTGAAGTCGGTGGGGATGCCAATGTCACCACCAGCATGGCGAGGTCCAGGTTAGCCCCAATAATCTGGGTCTGTTTAGAAAGGTTGACGGAACGTCGAATGATATAATTTTTTCTAGGTTCCAGCTTTGTAATGACAGCGCTTTGTAGGCCTTGTTCAATTTCGAATTCCACCCAATCTCCTACGGCAATAGGGTTAGTTGTTTTAATACCTTGAGTTCTGAATTTACCTTTTATCCTACATTCCAATCTTTCACCACTTTCGGCCAAAACTTGGTACCAACTACCAGTAGATTTCGTTACAAGTCCGCGCATATCAGTTTTTCATATTTTTTAAAAATACAAGCAATACCCGCAAAAATGGAAAAAAATAATTAATCTTTAGGTCTATTTGATTTTGTTAACTTTGTTTTACAGCTATAAAAAAACAAAGAATTTGAAAAAGTTATTTCTTTTAGACGGGATGGCCTTGATATATCGTGCATACTTTGCATTGAGTAAAACGCCACGAATTACTTCATATGGACTGAATACAGGAGCAATTATGGGTTTTACCAATACCCTGCTAGAGGTATTAAACAATCAAAAGCCCACACATATCGCTGTAGTATTTGACACTGCTGCCCCAACCAACCGACATTTGGAATTTGAAGCCTATAAAGCTCAACGCGAGAAAATGCCGGAGGATCTAGCCGCTTCCATACCTTATATATATAGATTAATCGAAGGTTTTAATATTCCTATTATTACCATGGACGGCTATGAGGCAGATGATATCATTGGTACCCTAGCTAAAAAAGGTGAAAAGATGGATTATACGGTATATTGTATGACCCCGGATAAAGATTTTGGACAGCTGGTTTCCGAAAATATCTTTATTTATAAACCTGCCAGAATGGGAAATGGCGCTGAAACATTGGGCGTTCCTGAGATTTTGGAAAAATGGGAAATCAATAATGTACATGAGGTAATCGATATTCTTGGTCTATGGGGCGATGCTGTAGATAACATTCCTGGAATACCAGGGATTGGTGAGAAAACAGCTAAAAAATTGATTCAAGAGTTTGGTTCAATTGAAAACCTGATACAAAATACAGATAAACTAAAAGGAAAACTCAAGGAAAATGTTGAAAATCATGCTGAGCAAGGGTTAATCTCCAAAAAATTGGCCACAATTTTATTGGATGTACCGGTTGAGTTTGATGAGAAATCATTGGAATTAGAAAAACCTAACAAAGATGCCTTGGAGCCTTTGTTTGTGGAGCTTGAATTCAGAACCTTGGGAAAGCGAGTATTTGGGGATGAATTCAGCATGGCAGATACCGGAAATCCAAAATCTGCTCAAATGGATTTGTTTTCTATACACAATGATGCAAATATAGATGCTTCTAGAAACAATGGAAATTCTGAAAGCATAGAACCACAGTCTTTTACTAATATTCAGAACACTACTCACCATTATATTTTACTGGATACAGAAGAAAAGCAAAGAGATTTCGTCAAAATTCTTGAGAAGGAAAAATCTTTCTGTTTTGATACGGAGACCACAGGTTTGGATGCGCTTCAAGCGGAATTAGTTGGTTTATCCTTTGCAATAAAAGATTATGAGGCCTATTATATCCCAGTTAGTGCGGATCCAACTGAAGCACAAAAGACAGTAGATATTTTCAAGGGAATTTTAGAAAATGAAAGCATTTCTAAAATTGGTCAGAATTTAAAATACGATATTTTACTTTTATCCAGGTATAATGTTGATGTGAAGGGTGAGTTTTTCGACACCATGCTAGCACATTACCTGATAGACCCGGACACTCGCCATAATATGGATTACCTTTCGGAGACCTATTTAAATTACACTCCAGTTTCTATCACCGAGTTAATTGGTGCTAAAGGTAAAAACCAAGGCAACATGCGCGATGTTGATGTTGAGTTGGTGAAAGAATATGCTTCTGAAGATGCGGACATTACCCTTCAATTAAAAAATAAATTTGCTCCACTACTGGAAGAAACATCTACTCTTCAATTGGCTCAAACCGTTGAGTTTCCTTTGTTAAAGGTTTTGGCGGAAGTGGAAAGAAATGGAGTTAAGATAGATGTTGATTCCTTAAAGCAATATTCGATAGAAATTGAAAAGGATGTCAAAAAATTAGAGCAGCAGATATATGAGAAGGCAGGAGTTACCTTTAATATTGCCTCTCCCAAACAACTTGGGGAAGTATTATTCGATAAGCTCCAACTGGATCCGAAAGCTAAAAAGACAAAAACCGGTCAGTACAAGACTGGCGAGGATGTGTTATTGGCATTGGCCAACAAATCGGATATCGTTCAAGATATTTTGGATTTTAGGCAGTTGCAGAAATTAAAGTCCACTTATGTGGATTCACTTCCAACTTTGATTAATCCCAATACTGGATTAATCCATACCTCTTATAATCAGGCTGTGGCTGCTACAGGGCGTTTAAGCTCTACCAATCCGAATCTTCAAAATATTCCTATCCGTACTGAAAGAGGTCGAGGGGTGAGAAAAGCATTCATCAGTAGAAATGAAAACTGGACCTTGTTATCTGCCGATTATTCACAGATTGAGTTAAGAATAATGGCTGAATTGAGTCAAGACGTAAATATGTTGGAGGCTTTCAAACAAGGCTTGGATATTCACCGTGCTACAGCAGCTCGTGTTTATGGAGTATCGTTGGATGAGGTTAATTCGGACATGAGGAGAAATGCCAAAGCGGTAAACTTCGGGATTATTTATGGTCAATCGGCATTTGGACTATCTCAAAACCTTGGAATCAGTAGAAAAGAAGCTGCAGAGATTATTGACCAATATTTTAGTCAGTATACCGGAATTCGGAAATACATGGGCGAGGTGATTGAGTTTGCGAAAGAACACGGCTATGTGGAGACAATCTTAAAACGTAGACGTTATTTGCGAGATATTAACTCGGCAAATATGACGGTTAGAGGATTCGCAGAGCGAAATGCCATCAATGCTCCGATTCAAGGTTCAGCGGCGGATTTAATAAAAATTGCGATGATCAATATCCAAAAGGATATCGATGAAAAGGGATTGGAAGGCAAAATGATCATGCAGGTGCATGATGAACTTGTTTTCGATGTTCCAAATCATGAAATCGATATATTCAAATCGATCATTGAAAACAGGATGAAAAATGCGATTGAACTTCAAGTTCCAATTGAAATAGAAATTGGAGAAGGTAAAAATTGGTTAGAAGCCCATTAATAAGCGATGAGATTAGTTTTCAGTATAATAATTATTTGTATTACATTTTTGAATGGATCGGCTCAAGAATCAAAGCCTGTTTATTTTGAAAATACTGGAAATGACTTGGTCAGATTCTATTTTGACAGCAATTATTACTTGGTTGATAAAAACTGTGAATACAAGAGTATCGAGCGAGTAGCTAGTTTTGATGCTTCTAGCAGTAAATTTATTGGTTCATTCACCGATTTTGATTTGAATGGACATCCAATTTTGGAAGGTAATTATATTGACGGGAAGAAATCAGGGATTTTCAAGGCTTATCATCCAAACCGTTCATTAAAATGGGAATCAACTTTTGTTGATAATAAACCGCAGGGAGAATGGCGATATTATTATCCTGATGGCCAACTGATGATGTTAGTGGATTTTGGTACAGATTATATTAAAGTAATGGAATTTATTGATACCAGGGGGCGAAAGTTGGTTGAAAATGGCAATGGAAGGTTTGATTTTAAAGTTCCATTCCAAGGTTACAACCCCTATGGATTTCCATTTGTAAAACAAAAGGGTCAGTTAAAGGATGGTGTACCTGATGGGGTTTGGCAAATTTACTATGAGGCTGATAAGGTAAGGGATTTAGTGGCGGAAGAGGTTTATTATAGAGGCATATTTAAGTCTGGTTATGATTTGATCAATGATTATGAATATCAATCTCCAGTTTTTAGCATTTTACCAATAGAAAACTTCTTTAGAGCGGAGAAATTCATTTCAAAAGGATGTAATTATGATGAAATAGCTGGTTACAACGCTTATTTATCGGATTATTTAACAAATTCATTCGAATCATTTGAGACGGTTGCTCCTTTTGAGCAGGAATTTGAATATACGGTGCAGGTAAGCAAAGATGGAAATCCTTCGAAATTGCATGTTACCAAGGATCTTCCCTATGAATTAAGCAGAACCTTTGGCTTGGTATTAAAAGGGGTGGAACGCTATATTCCATCCTTTGTAAATGCTGAATACATTCAGGATGAGGTTACTGTAAATGGAAAGGTCAATAGTAATGCAGAAGGAAAATTAATCTTCCATAGCTTGAAAATAAGTCGGAAAAACGAACAATAGGACATTTAGTAAGAATAATTATATTTGCACAAATATTCCATTATGAAATTTCACAAAGAAGGTTATACCAGTTTAGCGATAGTAGTCTTATTTATTTTTATCATAAATGCGATTGCGCATTATTATAATGCTGGACCAATAGTAAAATGGATTATCTATATCGCTTCGGCATTTTTATTAATTACGATTATTCAATTTTTCAGAAGCCCTAAGAAAACCATACAATTGGATGAAGGGGTAATCTTATGTCCTGCTGATGGAAAAGTGGTTGTTATTGAAGAAACCGAAGAAACTGAATATTTGAAAGACCGTAGGATTCAGGTTTCAATTTTTATGTCGCCGGTCAATGTGCATGTGAATAGAAATCCTATTTCTGGCATTGTTACATTTTTCAAATATCATCCTGGAAAATTTTTAGTTGCCTGGCATCCAAAATCTTCGACAGATAATGAAAGAACAACTGTTGTTGTAAAGAACAAATCTGGCGTTGAAGTTTTATTTCGTCAAATCGCTGGTGCAATGGCCAGAAGAATTGTTTGGTATGTGAAAGAAGGCCAGGATGTGCAACAAGGTGAAGAGTTTGGATTTATTAAATTTGGATCAAGGGTGGATTTATTCTTACCACTTGATGCAAAAATCAATGTGAATATAGGTGATAAGGTTACAGGTGGAAAAACTATTATTGCACGTTTTTAAACCTTTAGAAACATTTCAACTTATACAAGGTATGCCATGAACTTTCGTACACTAATCCTCGTAATAAGTTTCGTTTTCTCACTGACGTTATCAGGGATGAACTACTATTACGAGCGTGACATCCCTACCTTTTCATTTATCCTAATCCTAAGTTTTGTCCTTTCGTTTAGTCTCCTAAACTATGTTTTTCAAAAATTTGTATACGAAAGAATAAAATCTGTATACAAATTAATCCACAATCTTAAACTTGGAAAAGAGCTTAAAGATGCCTTGGGGGATCACAAATCTGAAGATCCTATTGGCGATGCTGAAAAAGAGGTTCGTGACTGGGCGAAACAAAAAACAATAGAAATCAATCAACTTAAAGCACAAGAAAAGTTCCGCAAAGAATTTCTTTCCAATATTTCCCACGAATTTAAGACTCCGTTATTTGCCATCCAAGGTTATATTGAAACCCTACAGGATGGTATGATTGAAGATAATCCGGAGATGGCGGAAAAGTTTTTAAATAAAGCAGCCAGAAACCTAGACCGATTAAGCTATTTAATCCATGACCTTGATGAGATTGCAAAATTGGAATCAGGGGAAGTTCCCATTCTGAAAGAGAAATTTGATATTGTTGCGCTCATTCGTGAAGCAATTGATGATTTGGAATATAAGGCCAATGAAAATAATATCAATTTAATTTTCAATACGAAAGGGAATAATCCTATCCAAGTCATTGCTGACCGAAAGAAAATTCAACAGGTTTTAGTGAATCTAATTGATAACTCTATTAAGTATGGGAAGAAAGGCGGTAAAACAATTATCAAGGTTCACTTATTAATAGATCAAATACTTATTGAAATCACTGACAATGGACAAGGAATTGAGGAAAAGAATCTTCCACGGGTATTTGAACGTTTTTTCAGGACGGATAAGAGTAGATCAAGGGAAATTGGAGGTTCAGGCTTAGGTCTTGCTATTGTAAAACATATTATTGAAGCGCATCAGCAAAATGTACATGTTCGTAGTACAGAGGGGATAGGGACGACCTTTTCTTTTACATTGGAGAAAGCTTAATTTCAGTGATTTATTAAAACTTAACATTAACTTAACATTAAGTGCATATTTTTGCGCTACTTAAAATAAGAGTTATGTCTTTAAATAGCATTTTTCAATACTTTGTCCCAAAGGACAAGAAATTTTTCCCATTATTTGAACAAGCTGGATCAAACTTAATTGATATGGCTAAGCTTCTAAAAGAAAGCGTTCATACTAATGATCTTCAACTTAGAAAGGATAATTCCAAATTATTGGAAGACCTGGAACACAAAGGAGATAATCTTACCCACCAAATCCATTTAGAATTAGGAAAAAACTTCATCACCCCATTTGATAGAGAGGATATCCACGCTTTGGCGAGTTCTTTGGATGATGTTGCTGATTTTATTCATGGTGCATCCAACAGAATGGAACTTTACAAGGTTACAGAGCCTAGTGAAGCGATGAAAGAGATTTCAAGTTTAATCTTAGAGGCTACTGAACATGTTGCAAAAGCATTGTTCGAGCTTAAAGATTTAAAAAACATCAGAAACATTACTGATTCTTGTGTACGCATCAATAGTGTTGAAAACAAAGCAGATTATATTTTTGACAAAGCCGTTGCGGAATTGTTTGAATATGAAAAGGATGCCATCAACCTAATCAAGAACAAAGAAGTTTTATCTGCAATGGAAGACGCAACGGATAAATGTGAGGATGTTGCCAATGTATTAGAGAGTATTCTTGTGAAGAACGCTTAATTTTTTAATAAGATTCACAACAATATTATATTATGGCTATAACCACATTATTAATTGTCGTAATCGTCTTGGCTATTGCCTTTGATTATATCAATGGATTCCATGATGCAGCCAATTCCATTGCGACCATCGTTTCGACCAAAGTATTGACCCCCTTTATGGCAGTGCTATGGGCAGCCTTGTTTAACTTCGTTGCTTATTTTGTTTTCACTGACCATAAGGTTGCTAATACTATCGCAAAAACGGTCATAGAAGAATATATCACCCTCGAGGTCATTTTTGCAGGTTTAGTTGCAGCTATTGCCTGGAACTTATTTACCTGGTATTATGGTATTCCATCCAGCTCCAGCCATACCTTAATTGGTGGATTTGCAGGATCAGGAATGGCATACGCTCTTTTTTTAGGGGCAAATCCTATGGAAGCAATCAACTTAAGCGCGACTTTAAAGATTGTTTCTTTTATCGTTCTGGCTCCATTAGTAGGTATGACAATATCAATTATCATTACTTTGATCATTATTAACATCTGTAAAAAGGCAAGACCTGCAGTTGCAGAGAAATGGTTTAAGATTCTACAATTAGTTTCATCAGCAGGATTAAGTTTTGCTCACGGAGGTAACGACGCGCAGAAGGTTATGGGTATTATTGCCACAGCATTAATCGCACAAGGAGTAATTGGTAGTTTTGAAGAGATGCCAGAATGGGTTCCATTAGCTTGTTACTTTGCTATTGCAGCAGGTACTATGAGTGGGGGTTGGAAAATAGTAAAAACAATGGGAACCAAAATCACTAAGGTAACCCCATTGGAAGGTGTAAGTGCCGAAACGGCAGGTGCCATTACCTTAGGGATTACAGAACATTTTGGTATTCCAGTTTCAACTACTCATACCATCACTGGATCGATTATCGGGGTAGGAATTGTAAAAAGGGTTTCTGCGGTTCGTTGGGGAGTGACCATTAGTTTATTATGGGCTTGGATATTAACAATCCCAGTTAGTGCATTGTTAGGAGGATTAACTTTAGCTATTATTCATTATATTTTGTAGTAAAAATCATACAGAGCATGGCTATAATGCACTTATTTATTGACAAATAATAAAGTTTTAATAAAATATTTGTGTTATTTAATGTTAATAAGTATTTTTACGCGGCAAAAGTACCAAAGATAAACATCTTCAACGTACATTTTCCAATTTAACATTTTTTGGCATCGTTATTGTTAAGTTATGTTAAATTGATTAACAACTAGAAACAATTAAAAATTTTAATAACCTTAAAAAAAAGAGTATGAACTATTCTACAATTAAAAAAACAGCTGTTGCAGCTTCTTTAGTAGCCGCTTTAGGTTTCGCAGAAACTGCTCAAGCACAAACCCCAACTGTATTTGGTGGTAGATCACAATACAGAACTTGGTCAATTGGTGTTCAAGGTGGTATCACTACTCCTAACACTATCTTAGGTGGCCAAAACGGTTTCGGACAAAAAGTTGGATATTTCCAAAACAAAGTTGGTGAATATTATGGATTAACTATCCGTAAACAATTCTCTCACCTTTTCGGTTTAGAATTAGAAGGTAACCGTGGTCGTATCAAAACTTACAACCATGACTTAGTTACTAACCCTGAGAACAGTTTAGGTGCAAGATCTGCTGAAACTTCAGTTAACTGGGCAGCTAGCTTAAATGGTGTATTCCAATTAGGTACTATCGACTTCATGAGAAGAGAAAACGCTGTTAACTTCTACGCTAAAGTAGGTTTAGGTGTTATGGCTCATAACCCTGTTCAATTCGCTAACAACGATTTCACTGGTAACGAAGTTTACAACAACAAAGGTCAATGGGGTGAAGAAATCTTCGGTGACCGTGAAAAAGTTGGTGACCGTGACAACCGTTTAACTGGATTCGTACCAGTTGGTGTTGGTGTTAAATTTAAATTATCTGAAGTTGTTGCCTTGAACTTAGGTTACACAATGAACTTCACTGATGATAACTTATTATACGGACCAGTTCGTTACGACGGAAAACAAAAATTCTCTAACGTATACGGTGGTTTAGAGTTCACTTTAGGTTCTCGTGATAAAGAAAGCTTAACATTCACAAACCCAGTTGCTACATTATATGATGAGTTGAAAGACCCTTCATTACGTAACGAAGTTGAAGCATTGAAACAACGCGTATCTGCATTAGAAGGTACTGTTGATCAATTAAGCAAAGATTCAGACGGTGACGGTGTATCTGATAAATTTGATAAATGTCCAGGAACTCCTGCTGGTACAGTAGTTGATGGTTCAGGATGTCCTATCAAATTCCCAGAGCAACAACTTACTGAAGGTACTACTTCAGGATACTACGCTCCAATTCAATTCGAATTTGATAGCTCAGTATTGAAAACTGAATCTTACTCTACTTTAGATAAATTAGCTAAAGAATTGAAAGATAACAATGCATCAGTTACTTTAGATGGTTATGCATCTGCTGAAGGTACTGAAGCTTACAACATGAACTTATCTAAAGACCGTGCTAATGCAGTTAAACAATACCTAGTTAACGCTGGTGTATCTGCATCAAGCATCAACGCTACAGGATACGGAGAAGCTAACCCAGTTGCTTCTAACGATACTGAAGAAGGTCGTGTTCAAAACCGTCGTGTTGAAATCAAAAAATAATTGTTAGTTAATAACAATTTAAAATAAAGAAAGCCAGCTGAATAAGCTGGCTTTTTGCTGTTTTAATCAAGTATTTACAATGTAATTACTTATTAAACTTTACCTTTGGATAATTAGGTAGTCTAAAATTGTGAATATGTTGAAAACAATTACATATTCAGATGTTCAAAAAATAGTATTTTCATTTAGGAATTGGAGAGTACGATAAAATTTAAAAGAGGAGTATAATGGAAGAAGATTTTGAATTTGGAACCCCTGAGGAACAAAAATTCTCAGTGGATCGCTACGAGGAAATGCTTCGAAACGAAGACCAGTACTTTTTTGACGCAAAAGCTTTCGAGAGTATCATAGACTATTATATTACTAAAAACGATTCAGTCAAAGCTTTACAAGTAATTGAATTCGCGTCCGCCCAACATCCGTTCGAAACCTTGTTCTTAATTAAAAAAGCGCAACTATTAGCAAGTACACTTCAGTATGAACCTGCTTTAGAAGCTCTTAGCAAGGCCGAACTTTTGGAACCTTCGGAAGGCGACATTTACCTAATCAAAGGAACTATCCTATCTTCATTGCAAGAACATACCCTTGCTGAAGAAAATTTCTTTAAGGCGCTTGAATTAAGCGATGCAAAAGATGAAGTCTATTATCAAATTGCAGGTTTATATCAAATGCAAGGATCCTACGAAAAGGCAATCGCATTCTTGAAAAAAAGTCTTAAAGCAAATAAAGATAATCAAGATGCGCTATACGAAATTGCATTCTGCTATGATGTCATGGAACAACAGGAAGAAAGTATTCAATTCTACCTGCAATATATTGACACTGATCCATATTCATACGCAGCTTGGTATAATCTAGGAAATGCATATCATAAACTGGGGGATTTCCCAGCAGCAATAGATGCTTATGATTATGCAATCTTGATCAATGAAAACTTTTCCTCTGCCTATTTCAACAAAGGAAATGCTTTGGTAAATCTTGATCGCTATTCGGAAGCTATCGAAGTTTATAAACAGACTTTTGAACATGAAACGCCAAACGCTGACACTTACTGTGCAATCGGTGAATGTTATGAGAAATTGGAACTCATGGATGAAGCAAGACAGTATTATAAAAAAGCTGTAAAACTTGACAGCAATCAAAGTGACGCATGGTTTGGAATTGGAGTAACACTTGATTTTGAAGAACGCTACTTTGAATCTTTACATTTCTATAAAAAAGCTCTGGAAATCGACGACGAAAATCCAGATTATTGGTTTGCCATTGCAGATGCAAGATATAAATTAAAGCAATTCGACCAATCCATCGAAGCATATGCCAAGGTGGTTGAACTGAATCCAACTGATGCTGAAGCTTGGTTAGATTATTCTTCTTTACTTTTCGAACAAACGAGAGTAACTGAAGCTATTGAAGTAATTTCTGAAGCGATAAAATGTAATCCAGATGAGGCTACGCTATACTATAGAATGGTAGCTTATATGTTTGCAGCTGGTAAATATACTGACGCGCTGAGCTTCTTAGAATTAGCATTGAATGTTGATCCTGAAAAGCATTACATTTTATTTGAATACTTGCCTCAACTTCAAGGGAACCAAATAATAGTCGATATCATTAAAAAGTATTCAGAAGGAAGATGAAAAAATTAGGGTTAATTGGTTATCCTCTAGGACACTCATTTTCCAAAAAATATTATCTAGAAAAATTTGAGAAAGAGGGTATTAAGAACATTGATTATGACTTATATCCTCTTCCTTCAATTCAAGATTTTCCAAATCTTTATGAAAACCATCCAGAATTCTATGGAGTCAATGTGACTATTCCATATAAACAGGATGTTATGCAGTATATAACAGAGCTGTCTGAGGAGGCGAAAGAAATTGAAGCTGTCAATTGTATTCAGATAAGAAACGTTGATGGAACGACCCATTTGAAGGGGTTTAATACTGATGCATTCGGTTTCCAAAAATCATTGGAACCTTTACTTACACCTCAACACAAAAAAGCTTTAATATTTGGTAATGGCGGAGCCACAAAGGCTGTTGCTTATGCATTAAAGAAACTGGGGATTGATTATCAAGTGGTAAGCAGGACAAAGTCTGCTGAGAATATTACCTACGAAGACCTAAGCCCAGAATTAATACAAGAATCAACCTTGTTGGTAAATTGCACTCCTTTAGGAACTTTTCCAAAAACTGAAGAATGCCCCAACCTTCCTTATGAAGCGATTACGGAAAAGCATTTATTATATGATCTGATATACAACCCAGAAGAAACATTATTCTTAAAAAAAGGAAAAGAAAAAGGTGCTAAGATTAAGAATGGTTACGAAATGTTGATTCTTCAAGCAGAAAAAAACTGGGAAATCTGGAATCAATAGCAATACCCATTTGCTTAGAAATATTTCCTATTTTTGAACATGCTACATATTAAGACTTTTGTTTTTAATCCATATCAGGAAAACACTTATTTAATTTATGATGATCACAAAAACTGCATTATCGTTGATCCCGGGATGCATAATTATCAAGAAGAAAATCATCTTAAAGAATATATTGAGTCCAATGGTTTAAAACCAATCTATCTTATAAACACCCATGGGCATATTGACCATGTTCTAGGAAATAAATTTGTTGCTGACACCTATAATTTGACTCCGCAGTTTCATGAAGGAGAACTCCCTCTTGTTATCCAAGTGCAGAATTATGCTCCCCAAATGGGAATCCGTTATGAGCCTTCTCCTATCCCTGAAACCTTTTTAAAGGAAGAGGATATTATTGAAATCGGAGATGAAAAACTATCTTTAATATTGGCTCCAGGTCATTCTCCAGCGCACTTATGTCTATATAGCAAGGAACATAACTTTCTAATTGGAGGTGATGTATTATTCAAGAATAGTATTGGTAGAACCGACCTTCCTGGTGGTAATCATCAGCAATTATTGGATAGCATAGCTACAAAGATCTATACACTCCCTGAGGAAACAGTAGTTTATCCTGGGCATGGACCAAGTACGACAGTTGGAGAAGAGAAAAAAACGAATCCATTTATTAGAGCATAAAAGATGAAGCTCCCAATATTCTTTGCAAAACGATATCTGTTTTCTAAAAAATCAGTAAATGCTATCAACATCATTTCCTCAATTAGTATGATTGGTGTTTTGGTGAGTACAGCTGCTTTAGTAATCGTATTATCGTTCTACAATGGATTAGAACGTTTCATCCTTTCTCAATACAGCACATTCTCTCCGGAATATCGCATAGAACCAGCATCGGGTAAAGTATTCTCCACCAAAAGTGAATCCTTTACCAAGCTAAGGACTCTTCATGATATTTCGTCTTACAGCGAAGTTCTTGAGGATAAGGTATTAGCTGAATTCAACCAACAACAATTTATAGGGAGATTAAAAGGGGTTGAACCTAATAGTTTGCATCATTTAGAAAAAGAAAACATTCTATTAGAGGGTAATCTGGAAATTAAAACTGACAGCACTAATTATGCTATTTTAGGCACAACAGTACAAGCGAATCTTCAAGTTCCACTGCAAGGAACTGATAACCAGATTTTCTTAAATATTCCAGATAAAAATGCCTCTCCCAATAACATCAACCCATTAGAAGATATTCGTACCAGGGTAATCACGCCGAATGCTATTTTAGGTTACCAACCCGGTTTTGAAGACCTGATCATAGTACCAATTGATTTTGCGAAGGATCTATTAAACGAACATGATGGAATTTCAGCAATTGAGCTATATGGTAAAAACGACAATTCCAGAGCCCTTCAGAAAGAAATACAATCAATTGTTGGAGAGGACTACTTAGTAAAAAACCGAGAGCAACAAAACCCTACCCTATATAAAACGGTGCGATCGGAAAAATGGATTGTATTCTTCATCGTAACTATTATTGGCATAATCGCAATATTCAATATTATCGGATCATTAACCATGCTTGTAATAGATAAAAAACAAGATATGGTTGTTTTAAACAGTTTAGGAGCTAATAATAATTTAATTCAGAATATCTTCTTTTATCAAGGAATACTAATTGCTTTGATAGGAAGTTTAGTTGGAGCGTTGATAGGATTATTTTTCTGTTTACTACAAGAGCATTTTGGATTTGTGACCACTAGCGAGGGATCATTATTTGATGCTTATCCGGTGGATATCCGATATATGGACTTGGTGTTGATTTTTGTTACCGTAATGGTTGTATCCACTTTGGTTTCGTATATGGCATCACGTTTAAATATCAGGGGTATTAACAAACGTGGAGCATTAGAGTCTAATTAGTATTTCAGACGTTGTCTACTATAATCTCCTCTTTTTATTTGATTAATCAACTGTCCCCAAGCGAAAGGATTCAATAAAGGATTTGCCATGTTTTGGTTGATCGCTCTATTCGACATATTGATATGTCTCTGGAAACTATTATAAGCTTGAATTTCTTCGGCACTTCTAGGAACAATCTTAGATAGGGATGCTAAAGCTTGAGGCGATAAATTCCTTTTAGCTGTCATCACATCATCATTGCCAATATTTAATGCTAGGAATTCCATATTAAACTCCTCAATACTAGCCCAAGGAAGAGGTGGTCCTACTGTAACCATTGGAAGTTCTTCAACAGTCGGAGTCAATTCTATTCTTGCAGTGTATTTATCGCCACTGACATCAGGAATAGTAATTCGGACAGTCCGATAACCGATTGAAGAAAATGCTATTTCATCACCAGCGTAAGCTACAAAGGAAAAATATCCTTCATGGTTAGCTACAAATCCATCATTTCCATAACTTTCATTTCGGATAGTAACATAAGGAACGGCGATTTCAGTACCTTCCGCCAAGATATACCCAGAAACTTGTACGATTTTCTTGTCTTGGGCGAAAGTGCTCAAGCTGACTGTCAAAAGCACAGCTAATATGATAAATTGGTGTAAGAGTTTCATCTACCAACAAAACTAGGGAAAAACAAACGTAAGATGCTGTTAAATAGTGTTAACTACATCTAATAATTTTATTACAATTGGTTGGGGGTTATTGCATTGGGGTCATTCATATCCGTAATATTGATTGCTTCGACGGCAACAATTTCCGGAACGGCCTTTTTAATAGCTTGTTCTAAACCAGCTTTAAAAGTCATGATACTCATAGAACAGTTTGCGCAGGTCCCCAACAATTTAAGCTTCACAACATTATCTGCAGTGATTTCTTCAATAGAAACGTTACCACCATCAGTCTGTAAATACGGTCTGATAGAATCCAATGCTTGCTCTACTCTCTCAAATAAGGTCATTATAAATTCTGATAAATTATTTAAACGTAAATATAGTCAATAATTATTTATTTGTGACATCTGCAAAACTAATTCAACATTCATTTGACTTAAGAAAACAACGTTTTTGTTCCAGCAAACCTTTCATGGACAATGAAATTAGCGCCTTTAAGTTAAAGATTGTTAAAAGCTAATGTTTTCAAAGATTCCCTTATTGAAATCAAGTATTTTCGCGTATTATTAAATAATTGAAAATTAGTATTAATTCACGTATCTTTGTGGGATGTTTTTAAAGAATCATGTATTTAGCCTAATTGTTGGCTTGTTTCTTTTATTAGGCTTGGGTAGTTGCAAGAGTAAATTCGAAAAACTACGTGCAAGCAATAATGTACAAATGAAGTATCAGGAGGCTGTAAAGTACTACGAAAAAGAGAAGTACTCCAAGGCTCTAACTTTATTTCAAGAATTATTAGCGAAATACCGAGGCACAGCAGATGCTGAGGATCTTAGTTATTATACTGCCTATTCAGCGTATAGATTAAAGGACTATATCTCTGCTCGTTTCCACTTTAAAACCTTTGCGGACAATTACCCTAACAGCCAGAGAGCTGAAGAGTGTAGATTTATGTCGGCATATTGTTATTATTTAGATTCTCCACGTTCTAATCTGGATCAAGATAACACACGTAAAGCAATTGATCAATTGCAATTGTTTGTAAACTTGTACCCAGAGTCAGAAAGAGCGAAAGAAGCAGGTGATTTAATTCAAAATCTACGTGATAAGCTGGAGAAAAAAGCATTTGACAATGCGAAGTTGTACTATAACATGGGATTACCAGATGATTATCGTGCAGCTGTAATTGCATTAGAGAATGTATTGCGGGTTTATCCGGATACGAAACACGCTGAAGATATTGAATATCTTTTAGTAAAATCACAATATTTATTTGCAGATAACTCTTACCCACATCGTCAGGAAGAACGTTTCAATAAAATGATTGACTATTATGACAGCTTCACTGAGCACTTTCCGGAAAGTAAATATAGCTCTGAGCTAAATGGACTTCGCGGCAGTGCAGATCGCAAGATTGCAGCAGCTTTAAAAATCATGGCTAATGATGAGAGAGCTAGAAAGCAACGTGAAGAAGATTTGGGAATTTCAACATCTAACGGTGTTCCAATTGAGAACAACAATAACAATCAACAATAATCTTTAGTACATCCATTTTTATTTATATATGAATCAGAATAAAAATACCGTTCCAAATTCAACAGTAACTCGCGATTTAAGAGAGTTAGACCAAACAACTGATAACCTTTACGAATCAATCGTGGTAATCAGCAAGCGTGCTAATCAAATCGCTGTAGATATGAAAGAGGAATTAAATCAAAAGTTATCAGAATTTGCTAGCAGCAATGATAACTTAGAAGAAGTGTTTGAAAATCGTGAACAAATTGAAATCTCTAAGCACTACGAAAGGTTGCCAAAACCTACATTAGTAGCGATTGATGAATTCTTACACGAGAAAGTATACTTCAGAAACCCTTCAAAAGAACAAGAGTAAGATATTTACCATGTCTTTAAGAGACAAACATATTGTAATTGGTATAAGCGGCAGCATCGCCGCTTATAAGATTGCAACATTGGTAAGATTACTGAGAAAGGCAGAAGCTTCTGTTCAAGTTATCATGACCCAGGAAGCCACTCAATTTATTACTCCCCTTACTCTCTCTACCCTTTCAAATAACCCCGTGTATGTTGATTATTATGATCAAAAATCTGGGGAATGGAATAACCATGTCCATATTGCCGAGTCGGCAGATTTAATTCTAATTGCACCTGCTACAGCTAATACCTTGGCCAAATGCGCCCAAGGCATTTGCGACAATCTATTACAAGCCGTTTATTTATCGGCAAAAAGTGATGTTTGTATCGCTCCGGCAATGGATTTAGAAATGTGGATTCATCCATCTGTTAAAAACAACATTCAACTATTAAAATCATACGGCAATTTGATTATTCCTCCGGGAAAAGGAGAGTTGGCGAGTGGATTAGTGGGAGAAGGCAGATTAGCAGAACCAGAGGAGATTTTCCAATTTATTGAAGATCATTTACAAGCTAATCAACCTCTAAAGGGTAAAAAAGCATTAGTTTCTGCCGGACCTACCTACGAGGCGATTGATCCAGTTCGTTTTATCGGAAATCATTCCAGTGGAAAAATGGGCTATGCCATTGCTAAGCAACTGAGAAAATTAGGAGCAGAAGTTACTTTGGTCAGCGGACCAACCGCACTTGAGAGTCCAGAAGGAGTACAAAGAGTGAATGTCCAATCGACAGCGGAAATGTATGCTGCCTGTAGTAATTCATTTCAGGAGGCCGACATTACGGTAATGAGTGCTGCAGTTGCGGATTATACCCCAATTGAAGTTGCCGATCAAAAGATTAAGAAAAAGGCAGAAGATTTCAGCATTTCTTTAAAGAAAACGACAGATATTTTAGCCAGTTTAGGGGCAATAAAGAAATCAGGTCAAATACTAGTAGGCTTTGCATTGGAAACCAATAATGAATTGGAAAACGCAAAGGATAAACTAAAAAGGAAAAATCTTGATTTCATAGTCTTGAATTCCATGCAGGACAAAGGCGCTGGATTTGCTCACGACACCAATAAAATTACGGTCATTAATAGACAAGAAGAGATCTTGTCATTTGATCTTAAATCAAAAGAAGAAGTCGCAAAAGATATCTGCGATTTAATTATTGCCGAATTAAGCAAATAGACGCTACATATTTGCAATTCTCACTTCCCTAGGGTAGTAATTATTGATTCTATTTCCCAAGACCTTCACCCATCCCAAAGAAACATTCTTATAATTCACTAAGCACCAACCTTTTTTCACCCCATCAAATAAGGTAATATCCAATTGTTCCTTTCTCAAGAAGTCCTGAGCATCTTCCAAAGACAACTCAACTGAAGCTAGGTTTTTATCCTTATAAATACTCAAAGCTAAGTCATGGGAGGGAACTAATTCTTTTCCCAACCATTTCCCAACCATCGTTCCAGCATTTTTAAGGTATAGAACCTGTTGCAACGCTTTCACACTCGCCTCCATATCTTTCGGAAAAATGTGAACATTTTCGTTATGTAGCAATGTGGAGAATTCTTGATCATTTTCAACCCATCCTTTCAAACCATCTTTTGGAATTGGAGATTTTTCAAGTTTTATCTTCTTTAAAGAAAAACTAGGCTGAATACGTTTCATTTTTAAAACAGCAATAAAAAATCCTTCTCCTTTAGTTTTATGCGGATAAAATCTGTAGCCAGCGGCTTTATGAGACTTAGAAAGAGTTTCCTCTATTCCCCAATCCGTTTCCAATGGGATTTTTATGGATTCCAACTCATATTCATCAATCAACCAATCCAAAATATCCTCATTTTCCTCCGAAGAATAAGAACAAGTAGAATAAAGTAAATACCCATTAGTAGCAATAGCCCCCATTACTTGCGAAAGAATCCTTTGCTGGCGTTCACTACATAATTTAACGTTAGCTTCTGACCATTCATCAATGCTATCTTCATCTTTTCTGAACATACCAGAGCCAGAACAAGGAGCATCAACAAGCACTAAATCAAAAAATCCTGGCAGTCTTCGAAATGCTGTAGGATCATTGTTGGTTACAACAACATTGGGATATCCCCAACGCATTAGGTTTTCTTGAAGCACAACAGACCTACTTTTAATGATCTCATTAGCAACAAGCAGACTATCAGAATTAATCATAGCATTTAGTAGAGTCGATTTTCCTCCTGGAGCAGCACAAAGGTCAAGAGCTTTAATCTCATTTCGATCCAATTTCAATTGCCTTAATATATGACCGATAAACATGGATGATGCTTCTTGCACATAATAACAACCGGCATGAAACAATGGATCCAAAGTAAACTTAGGTCTTTCCTTCAGATAAAATCCTAGGTTACACCATTGAACAGGCTTTGTTAACTCAAAATCAAGTGTGGTAGGTTTTTGGGGATTTAGCCTGATTGAGGTAAGTTTTTCTCCGCTTTCATGTGCTGCTTTGAAAGCTTCTTGATCAAAGAATGGATTGGTTCCAAGTTTTTTAATTAAGGAATTCGGAAGAATATTACTCATATATTACTAATAAATCTATGTAAATTTACAGGAATTATCTTTTTCAGTTAATAATTAGAATGAAAGATTTTAAAAAATATTACATAATCCCGGCTACACCTGAGGAATTATACAGAGCATTAACTACTGAAATTACCATCAGATTATGGACTGGGGACCTCGTGGAGATCGATCCAGTGCCAGGAGGAGAGTTTTCGATGTGGGATGGAGCTATTGAGGGAAAATTTCTTGAATTAGAACCTTTTTCCAAAATTGTCCAAGAGTGGTACTTTGGTGAACAGGACGAACCTTCCATCGTAACCCTCAAATTACATGAGCATAAAAAAGGCACATCATTAGAGGTTAGACAGACCAATATTCCAGATGAAGCATTTGATGACATTCTAGATGGCTGGGATGATCCTTATATTTCATCATTAATGGAATTTTACGATGAAGAAGAGGATTAAATCAACAGAATAAAAAACAAATCCGTCGCTCAAATAAGCGACGGATTTTTTGTTTTAAAAAGAGTAAACCAAAGCTATAGAAGCCTGAGCAGCTTGATTACTTGGACTCAATCCATCCTTTTCCAAAAATGTTGGCTGATCATCATGATCCAGCCTCAGCTCAGGAATCAAAATCAATCCTTTATGTTTAAACTGGCTTGACAAAGTAAATGAGTTAATAGTACTACCCTTAAAATCAGCATGATCCTTCGTATGAAACAATTCTGCCCGAAGCCCCACTGCAATGGCTTCACTAAGATCATACTTTGGATAGACAGCTACTCCAGCATAGCCACCACCTTCTTTAAAGTTATAATTCGCAGCATTCACAACAAGATTCAATTTATCTGAAATATGGTAGCTGCTTACCAAATCAATTAAAGTACCCGAACTATAATTATTTGGACCTCTATCCGAACTACCCGTCAAGAAGTTAAGTGTAGCATTCCAATCTTCTGTTGGAGTAACCGCTATTTGCGCACCGATATGGGATACGCCATTTAAATCCCTATAGACATTCCAATCATTAAATAGTCCCAGCATGGCGGAAATATGTTTTGAAAAGACGTAATTGGCTCTAATTCCAGCATTTTGAAAAGGACCGGCCGCAAAAAGATAAGAAGTGGAATAATGAAAGTTTGTGGCTGGGCAAATGACTTCATAACCTACGAAAGTCCCCATATAACCAGCTGTCATACTAAACTTATCAGTGAAGGCATATTTGATGAATAAATTTTGAATATGAAAAGAATTGTTCAAATCATTTTCAATGGCATCGCCGTTAGGAATGCTTAAATATTGGCCTCTTGGACCAAAACCTAATTCCCCAACAAAAGAAGCTTTTCCTAATGATTTTAAGAGACCGACCCCTATCATTCCCAAAGAAATGGAATTATGATCATTAGCAAAATAAGTTTTGATATTCTCTTTACCAGAAAAATCATATTTCCAATACACATCAGCATAAGCACTGATTCGAAATGTATCGACTTCTTGAGAAATACATGTGAAAAATTGAAATAATAGTACAAATGAGAGAAAAAATCTTGTCATGATACGTTTTTTAGTGGTTAATATTTAAAATTCAGGTGACCTAACCAGTAAAAATCAATAAAAAGACATTTTTTACAACCAAATAACAGACAGAAATAAAGATTGAAAACAAAAACTTTGTAAAAAAATATCGGAAATTATATTTTTTACTAAATTATAATCCAATGTTACAAATTAATTTGTAAAATAATTAATTTTATACAATTATTTATGTGTTTTTTACAAAATAAAGGAGTATTATATAACAACTAAGCAAGGATACTCGATATTTATATGAATATTTTAAATTTTTATTCCCAATATTTACATAGAAAACAAAAATATCCAACATTAACAGATGGATTTAGACCTAAAACATATTAAACACTCTAGAAAATGAAGATTAATTCAAGTTAAACAATTAAAAAAGCTGATTTTTATAAGAATATTAAGAAATTAACAAAAAGGGGCACCCTATTTACAGGTTTTGACTTCAGTTTCCCTACTTTTTGGTAGCATTGATGGAAAAAGAAAAAGCCATGTTCAAAACATGGCTTTTAAAAAATACGGTTAAGATTTTATTTTTGTTTTTCGAGAAAGGAAACTAGAGAAGCGAACTCCTCAATGGTCAATGAATTTGCCAATCCTGCTGGCATCATTGAATTTGGCATTTCTTTTCTACTGGCAATATTCGTTTTATTGATGGTAGTCACATTACCAGCAATATCTCTTAAAACCACCTTACTTGCAGTTTCTTGAGTCACGAAGCCCATATAATTCTTTTTATCTTTAGTACTTACCAATACCGTTGAAAATCCTTGGGAAATGGAAGCATTTGGTTTAAGGATAGATTCTGCAATTTGCTCTCTATTCATAATACCTCCAATTTGTCCCATAAATGGACCTTTCATGGCCTCACCTTTATTTACGCTATGACAAGCATGACAACCTTGTTTGGTAAACAATGCTTTTCCCTTTGCAGGATCACCTTTGACCTTACGTAAAGCAATCATCACATCTTCGATTGATGTTTTACCAACCTGTCCTTTTTGATTTTTGATTTTATCTAAGTCAACTTTTTTCTCTGTAGGCTCCTTACTTGCAACAGCCTTAGGCTCTGGCGCATTAAATGCAGCAATTTCCATACGGAATTTCTCATTCAGGTCTGCATAATATGCTTTCTTAGAAGCTCCAGATTTTGCATTCTCAGCTAATAAGAATTTTTCAATCACAGGTGAGGATTCCCAATCAATGGCTTTGTAATAAGGGCCATGCGAATCCGGACGTGTACCCCACCACCAAGAAGCATCATAATCAGCCTCTTTTTTATACAAGCGAGCCAACGTTACTAGAATTTTATCTTTCAATTTTTGATCTTTCGTCTTTCCGTAAGCAGCAATTAACCCTTCAACAGCTCTAGGATCATGCATATAACGTAAGGCCCATAAAGCTAGGTCAGGATTTTCAGTTCCCAGGAATCCGATGCTTGGATTAACAGCGTTCAATCTCACCAATGCTTTTACTGCTAAGTGAGGAAAAATAATAGCTGAATTAGGTACATCATGTGGCCCCTCTTTTCCTTTTGGAGGAGCAATAAATGAAGCCGGAACAGCAACCTGTAATAAGGAATTCGCTACTTCCGGACGACCTAAGCGACCTAATGAAACTGCTGAAACTGCCTGAACACGAACTGAAGGGTCTTTTAACCCTGCGATAAATGGATCAGTAGGCACCTGATCTAAACTTCCCAAACGATCTGTTAATGCTCGTAAAGCAAATTCCCGAACCTCAGGCTCCTTAGCCAACTGAACTAATTCTGAAATACCTTTATCTTTTGCGATTTGGGCAAAAGTATAAATTCCGGCTACTCGTGTACTTAATGCTAAACTTTTATCCTCAGCAATTCCCAATGCAGCGGTTGAAGCTTCCTCATTAGCTCTTGCAACTAATTCTTGAGAAGCATATAGCCTAGTTGTAGAGCTTCCAGATTTCAATAAGTTCTTCAAGTCATCAATAGATGCATTTTTAACCTCAGGAAATGCTTTGTAAGTCCAGCCTTTAGGCACTACGCGAACTACATAACCTTTATCAGGATTCCCTGAGTAACCAGCACCATCCCAAGCCGACAAATAAAGTCTACCCGATCCATCCACATCAACATCCGTAACCTGAGGAAGTTTAATAAACTCCTCTTCCTTTTGTTTAAAACTAGGTCCATCAGGAGTCACATGATGCATATATATGAAATTGCGTCCCCAATCTGCCATCATAGGTACTTTATTATATTTATCAGGCCAAGTATCCTCATCCATATATAATGAACCCGTTCCAGATCCTCCCCCTAACATGGCTAAAGCTGGAATGATTTCTTCTGTAAAATTTTGAAATAATAATGGGTAGCCATATTCCCCAGATTGAATTTGATGCGAAAAACGGATATCCCATCCTCCACCATCATTCGTATTATCTCTGGTGAAGATATTCATATATGGATCTATAGCCACATCATAAATATTACGTAGGCCATGGGTATACAATTCCATTTCCGTTCCATCAGGTCGAACTCTCAGAACTCCACCACCTAGGTTCGTTAATTTATTACCATCAGCGCCAGTGGCGTTATGAAAACCGAAATCCCCTACAGCAATGTAGATCCAGCCATCGATTCCCATTCTAATTCCATTCGTAGCATGGTCAGTACCGCGTTCCTGAATATATTTAGCATTACTCAATCCTTTAATCAACACTTTCGGGTCAGCATCAGCCACACCATCCTGGTCTTTATCATCGAAAACAACAAGGTCCATTCCAGTAGCGATACCAGTATTTATGTCGAAAGTTGTATGCAAAACAAAGACTTGATCACCTAGCACAAATATTCCACGAGGGTTATCCACACGTGCGAAATCAGTATGTTTATCCATAGCCCCATCATTATCCGAGTCAACGAAGCGACGGATAAATCCTTTTCCCATATCCTTACCTAGGGAACCTATCATATCTACTCCCACAAACAGTTCTCCGGTTGGCGCTACAGCCAAACATGCAGGACTAGGAGTTAAATCAGGACGTGTATATTCCGTCATGATTAGATCCTCAGGGGCACCTGGAACTAATTTTAAACTATCTTGTCTATTAAAGACTGATTTGAAATACGAATAATTGGTTGCTAAAATAGGGGGTTCAGGTTTGTCAAAATTATTGGTAAAACCTAGCATAAGAGGTAGGAGTACCAATAGATTAAATGTTCTTTTCATTCTAAAAATTACTATTAATAAATAAAGGGAAAATAATGGCTTTTGATTTAGATTCTTGATATCATCAGGAATTATTACCCAGGTTTAAGTTTAAAAAAAACTAAGGACCAAAGCCTTAGTATGTATAAAAATATCAAAAACTATTCTAAACAACAATTTAAGGATAGAAATTATACAATTACTAAAAATGCAAATATTAAATAAATGGTACTAAATCAATGTTAACCATGTGTTAGACTATATTATTAAAATTAGAAGAGAGGTAGCAAGGTTGTAAAGCCCCAGCGGGGCGACATATTTGTCAAACCATGACCCAATAACAATACAAAAGGGCGTATGCGATACGCCCCTACCGACCGGGCCATCCGTTCCATTCACCCAGGCCCAGAAAACACAAAAAGCCCGTTGTCATCTGACAACGGGCTTTCGTATAAAATTAGGCACCGACCTACTCTCCCACCTGTTACGGCAATACCATCGGCTCTGGCGGGCTTAACTTCTCTGTTCGGAATGGGAAGAGGTGGACACCGCCGATATAGGCACCTGAATATCTTTTTGGTAGTTGTTAGTAGTTAGTATTTAGTAGTTAGACCCGGGGCCTGCCACCAAACACGGCGTACTTCGTACTCCATATTGACATGTTATTGGAAGAAAGGATGTTAAAAAGAGAGAGGACAACAGAACTATCCGCATTGGAAAGCTTCGGGCTATTAGTATCACTCGGCTTTGGTCTTTCAACCTTTACACCTGTGACCTATCAACGTTGTCATCTTCAACGACCCTTATGAGGAAGTCTCATCTCGTGGCTAGTTTCGCACTTAGATGCTTTCAGCGCTTATCTATCCCGGACGTAGCTACCCTGCCGTACACCTGGCGGCATAACAGGTTCACCAGCGGTCCGTCCAACCCGGTCCTCTCGTACTAAGGTCAGATCCACTCAAACTTCCAGCGCCCACAACAGATAGGGACCGAACTGTCTCGCGACGTTCTGAACCCAGCTCGCGTGCCACTTTAATGGGCGAACAGCCCAACCCTTGGGACCTTCTCCAGCCCCAGGATGTGACGAGCCGACATCGAGGTGCCAAACCTCCCCGTCGATATGAGCTCTTGGGGGAGATCAGCCTGTTATCCCCAGAGTACCTTTTATCCTTTGAGCGATGGCCCTTCCATACAGAACCACCGGATCACTATGTCCGTCTTTCGACCCTGGTCGACTTGTAGGTCTCACAGTCAAGCAAGCTTATGCCATTGCACTCCTCGTACGGTTACCAAGCGTACTGAGCTTACCTTTGAAAGCCTCCGTTACCTTTTTGGAGGCGACCACCCCAGTCAAACTACCCACCAAACAATGTCTCCCGCATCGCGGGATTAGAAACCGAATACAGAAAGGGCGGTATTTCAAGGTCGTATCCACGATTCCTGGCGAAACCGCTTCGACTACTCCCGCCTATCCTACACATCCTGTACCCAATTTCAATGTTAAGCTATAGTGAAGGTTCATGGGGTCTTTCCGTCCCGTTGCGGGTAACCGGCGTCTTCACCGATACCACAATTTCACCGAGCTCATGGCTGAGACAGCGCCCAGATCGTTACACCATTCGTGCAGGTCGGAACTTACCCGACAAGGAATTTCGCTACCTTAGGACCGTTATAGTTACGGCCGCCGTTTACTGGGGCTTCGATTCAATGCTTCTCCTTGCGGATGACATCCCCTCTTAACCTTCCAGCACCGGGCAGGTGTCAGGCCTTATACCTCATCTTTCGATTTCGCAAAGCCATATGTTTTTGCTAAACAGTCGCCTGGGCCTTTTCACTGCGGCTTCTCCACCCGAAGGTGGAGGAAGCGCCCCTTCTCCCGAAGTTACAGGGCCATTTTGCCGAGTTCCTTAGCCATGATTCACTCGAGCACCTTAGGATCCTCTCCTCGACTACCTGTGTCGGTTTACGGTACGGGTATTGATAACCTGGAGCTTAGCGGGTTTTCTTGGAAGTCTGCTTACCTGCGCTATCAGCGCCCCCGAGGGTTTGCTGTACTATCGGGCTTCAGCTGTACCAGCGGATTTGCCTACCGGTCCAATACCTTTGCCCTTCAACGAACTATTCCGTCAGTTCGCGGCAGTGTCACTACTCCGTCACCACATCGCAGTTATCAATAGTACGGGATTATTAACCCGTTGGCCATCGGCTGCCTCCCTTCGGATGCGCCTTAGGTCCCGACTAACCCTGATCCGATTAGCGTTGATCAGGAAACCTTAGTCTTTCGGTGGGCGGGTTTCTCACCCGCCTTATCGTTACTTATGCCTACATTTGCTTTTCCATCAGGTCCACCACGAGTCACCCCGCGGATTCACCCCCGATGGAATGCTCCCCTACCAGTGCAATAAATTGCAATCCATAGCTTCGGTATCGTTCTTGATGCCCGTTTATTATCCACGCCCGGCCGCTCGACTAGTGAGCTGTTACGCACTCTTTAAATGAATGGCTGCTTCCAAGCCAACATCCTAGCTGTCTGGGCAACCGGACCTCGTTAGTTCAACTTAGAACGAATTTGGGGACCTTAGCTGATGGTCTGGGTTCTTTCCCTCTCGGCCTTGGACCTTAGCACCCAAAGCCTCACTGCCGGCCATATCTAGCAGCATTCGGAGTTCGTCTGGATTTGGTAGGATTTGACTCCCCCGCACCCAATCGGTAGCTCTACCTCTGCTAGACTCATATGCCGACGCTGTTCCTAAAAACATTTCGGGGAGTACGAGCTATTTCCCAGTTTGATTGGCCTTTCACCCCTACCCTCAGGTCATCCGGAAACTTTTCAACGTTTATCGGTTCGGTCCTCCAGTACGTGTTACCGCACCTTCAACCTGCCCAAGGGTAGATCACAAGGTTTCGCGTCTACCTCGTCCGACTATACGCCCTGTTCAGACTCGCTTTCGCTTCGGCTCCTGGCCTTAAGCCATTAACCTTGCCGGACAAGAGTAACTCGTAGGCTCATTATGCAAAAGGCACGCCGTCACGGAATCACTCCGCTCCGACCGCTTGTAAGCACACGGTTTCAGGTTCTTTTCACTCCCCTGTTCGGGGTTCTTTTCACCTTTCCCTCACGGTACTGGTTCACTATCGGTCTCTCAGGAGTATTTAGCCTTGCCAGATGGTGCTGGCGGATTCCCACAGGATTTCTCCGGTCCCGCGGTACTCAGGATACCACTATGGCTGCATTCTTTACCTGTACGGGGCTCTCACCCTTATCGCGCAGTTTCCCACCTGCTTCCAGTTCATAGCACAGTCCAATGGCGTGGTCCTACAACCCCAGTATTGCCGTAACAATACTGGTTTGGGCTCTTTCCCGTTCGCTCGCCACTACTTGGGAAATCATTGTTATTTTCTCCTCCTACGCCTACTTAGATGTTTCAGTTCAGCGCGTTCGCTTCATTTGATGGCATGTCTTCAACATGCCGGGTTGCCCCATTCGGAAATCCACGGATCAATTCGCATTTGCCGATCCCCGTGGCTTATCGCAGCTTATCACGTCCTTCATCGCCTCTGAGAGCCTAGGCATCCCCCGTGTGCCCTTGTTTACTTTCTTCACGCTATCACCCCTTTTGCCAAGTGATAGGTTGCTTATTGGCCGCCATCCATCGCTGGACGACATGCCTCTGTTGTCTTCTCTTGTTAATCTCTTTTCTTCCAATATGTCAAAGAACTCTTTATCTAAGTACTTAGTAGTTAGTAGTTAGTATTTAGAACCATTGCTCTAAGCTAAAACCTTCTATAAGGACTCGGACCTGTGGAGAATAACGGATTCGAACCGTTGACCCCCTGCGTGCAAGGCAGGTGCTCTAGCCAGCTGAGCTAATTCCCCGTGTGATGGTAGTCCCGAGCAGATTTGAACTGCTGACCCCTACATTATCAGTGTAGTGCTCTAACCAACTGAGCTACGGGACTAGCTTATCTCTCTCATCTCTCGGTGTCACCGGTTGTCAGGAGCATCACTATCTAAATACTAAATACTAGATACTAGATACTACCCCACAGGGTGGGCACTTTCTTCTGAATGTCTTTTTTTTCCATACGATCATGTATGTCGCGCAGCGATCCCAGAGCGGGCTCTAGAAAGGAGGTATTCCAGCCGCACCTTCCGGTACGGCTACCTTGTTACGACTTAGCCCCAATTACCGGTTTTACCCTAACACGCTCCTTGCGGTTACATGCTTTAGGTACCCCCAGCTTTCATGGCTTGACGGGCGGTGTGTACAAGGCCCGGGAACGTATTCACCGCGTCATTGCTGATACGCGATTACTAGCGAATCCAACTTCACGGGGTCGAGTTGCAGACCCCGATCCGAACTGTGAATGGCTTTTCGAGATTGGCATCACATTGCTGTGTAGCTGCCCGCTGTACCATCCATTGTAGCACGTGTGTAGCCCCGGACGTAAGGGCCATGATGACTTGACGTCGTCCCCGCCTTCCTCTCTGCTTGCGCAGGCAGTCTGTTTAGAGTCCCCACCTTGACGTGCTGGCAACTAAACATAGGGGTTGCGCTCGTTGCGGGACTTAACCCAACACCTCACGGCACGAGCTGACGACAGCCATGCAGCACCTAGTTTCCTGTCCCGAAGGACGGATGCGTCTCTGCATCCTTCAGTAACTTTCAAGCCCGGGTAAGGTTCCTCGCGTATCATCGAATTAAACCACATGCTCCTCCGCTTGTGCGGGCCCCCGTCAATTCCTTTGAGTTTCACCCTTGCGGGCGTACTCCCCAGGTGGATGACTTAACGCTTTCGCTTGGACGCTTACGGTATATCGCAAACATCGAGTCATCATCGTTTAGGGCGTGGACTACCAGGGTATCTAATCCTGTTCGATCCCCACGCTTTCGTGCATCAGCGTCAATAACGGCTTAGACAGCTGCCTTCGCAATCGGTGTTCTGAGACATATCTATGCATTTCACCGCTACTTGTCTCATTCCGCCGTCTTCAACCGCATTCAAGCACTTCAGTATCAAGGGCACTGCGACAGTTGAGCTGCCGTCTTTCACCCCTGACTTAAAGTGCCGCCTACGCACCCTTTAAACCCAATAAATCCGGATAACGCTCGGATCCTCCGTATTACCGCGGCTGCTGGCACGGAGTTAGCCGATCCTTATTCTTTAGGTACATTCAGCCCACTACACGTAGTGGGGTTTATTCCCTAACAAAAGCAGTTTACAACCCATAGGGCAGTCATCCTGCACGCGGCATGGCTGGTTCAGGGTTGCCCCCATTGACCAATATTCCTTACTGCTGCCTCCCGTAGGAGTCTGGTCCGTGTCTCAGTACCAGTGTGGGGGATTCTCCTCTCAGAGCCCCTAGACATCGTCGCCTTGGTGGGCCGTTACCCCACCAACTAGCTAATGTCACGCGAGCCCATCCATATCCTATGAATATTTGACAAATAAACCATGCGGTAAATCTGTGTCATGCGGTGTTAATCCGAATTTCTTCGGGCTATCCCCCTGATATGGGTAGGTTGCTCACGCGTTACGCACCCGTGCGCCACTCTCACCAACCGGTAGCAAGCTACCAGCTGGATCCCGTCCGACTTGCATGTATTAGGCCTGCCGCTAGCGTTCATCCTGAGCCAGGATCAAACTCTCCATTGTAAAATGAAGTGTAAGATCAAGACTATTTATAATAAATAGAATTGTCTTGTTTTAATGTTTTCCTCCCGCTCCGGGATATCTGAATTGATTTCTTAAAATCTTTGTTCAGCTATCGTACTCTCGTACGAGTCGCTGCGCTACATGATCATTTAAAGAACTTATATCGCCTGGGCATCTCGCTTCGGCTTGTATATCGTCCCTACTCTCGTAGGGTTGATGTGTCATTTTTTTCTCGCTCCGAGCATCGCGCTCATTGCTGATTCCCTTGGTTGGGACTGCAAAGGTAGAAACCTTTTTTGATTCCGCAAAATTTATTTTAAAATAATTTTGAGGCGCTTTTTCAAAAGATCCGGCTGCATTGGATGTGACCCCTTTTTCGCCGTGTTCCATTCCCTGTTGTCAGTGGCCTTTCGGCCGTCCCTCCCTTGCGGAGTGGTGCAAAGATAGGGACAAAACATCCATACTTCCAAGACATCCCAGCAACAATTTTTGGCAGCAAAGCGTAACTCGCTAGCACATTGCACGATAAATTTTCAGGAAGGTTGCATTTTCATTGCCCTGGGATGGTTCCGGGGGCATGAACGGTAGAAAAGGGAGGTCGGGCGATAGGGAAAGTCTGGGATCATGGATGGGTGTTTTTTGGAGGGGATCATAGCTCGTTCCTTTTCGAAGGATGGTTAAATACACTATCATTATCGGAAATACTTCGAAAGGAGGCCATACAAAACTCGATATTCCGCCGCATCACTAGCGCAGATCCCCCGCAGATCCGCCGGACCTCGGCCGTAAAAATTCGGCCAAGGTCAGGAAAAGATCCGAAGAAGGTCCGACCAAGGTGCGGTAGAGGTCCTGATTTGTGCATAAGATGGACAGAATTATCGCTGAATTAGAAACTATTAGTGTGTTCAAAACTGTAGTATTAATGAATTCGAAATCGACTTACTACAGGATATAAAAGCTCCCTTGATCACTGTATTCAAAAACTATATAAATACAGTTTTTAAAACCTATATATTATTAGAATATTCAAAAGCTACATTAATACAACATTCAAAGGCTACATTATTACTTGTATATAAAACCTACCTTATTACAGTATTCAAAATCTACATTAATCCCGAATTCAGAATAAATAACTAGGAAATCTGAAGTTGTTATGAAACTGTTATTATTATTTGAAAGAGATATCTATGAGGACTGATTAAAAAACGTGATTTGAAAACAAGATCGAAAGAAATGATCCAAGGTCTTATTGAAAGAAAAAGTTGATAGCTTGATTTAAAAGAATAATCTACATAAATGATAGAAGGGTTTATTTGTAAGGTATACTTAAAAGAAGTATTTGAAAACAGCATTTGATAGTATCCTTAAATATGAGATACCAGATTAAATAGAAACTCCTAGAAATTTATTTAAATGAATCATTTTAAAAAGTTATCAGGAAATGAATTGATATATTCTCTTATTATAAATTGACCAGTAAGAAATACAGCTACTATATATACACATATTATATATGGAAGAAAAAGCCTCCTCTATTAATAGGTTAGTACGTTACCGAGAATAATTAGATATTGGGGAATATGGGAAGTTTTAGGAAGATTTTTTTCAAAACTTTTTACCAGATCTTTTTCAAAATCTTTTTTTGATACTGTTTTTGAGAACTTTCCAGACCTTTCTATTTGAGACTGATTTTGAGGACTTTCCAACCCCTCTTTTTTGAGACTATTTTATGAGATTTTTTCAGGGCCTATTCATAAGAAGTCTTGGTTTTTTTCTTTTTGGAAGATTTGGCAAAAGGGTTATAGGCTAAACAAAGGTCCATCCAGAATTCGAAATCCTTTTTATTTCGGTATCCATCTGGATCGACAAGGCAATAACCATCTAATTCCTTACCTCGCATAATCATCGGTTGGAATCCTTTGTGCTTTTTATAAGTTGCTGTCTTGGCAGGATCAAATCGACACATCAATTGATCCCCCGATATATTAATACACATTTTATCATCAACAAGAAATGCCAAGCCTGAAAACAAGGGTTTCTCCATAATTTCTTTGTCGCAATGTTCTACCAGGTATTCTCTGACCAAGTCAGCTAACTTCTCGTCATATGCCATAATTGATTTCTGTTCTTATTATATATAGTAGTGCTAAACTCATTTACTAGTTCTCAAACAACAATACCTATACAACCATCCTCGCTCCTATTGGTTTGGATTAGTAATAAATTTAAGGAGCTATGGCTAAGATTTCAAAGAATAAATCCTAAAAATAATTATAACACAAAAAAAATCGATAAATAAAAACGTGTTTTCAAGTTGTTTAACAGACATTTAGAAAATTTTTTAGTTAAAATTTATTAAAACATTTGGATTATACGAAAGACTTCGTAGATTTGAGTACGAAAACATTCGTAGATACTAACAATCATCGTATGAAACCGACAGAAAGCGAAATGGAAATCTTGCAAGTTCTTTGGGATAAAGGACAAAGCAGTGTAAGGGAAGTATTTGAAACCTTGGATAAAAAGGATGTAGGTTATACTACAATCTTGAAGTTGATGCAGATCATGCATGATAAAGGGATGGTGACTCGCGACACCAGTTCAAAAACACACCTTTATGTAGCGAAATTGGTGAAAGAGGAAATTCAAGAAAAGATGTTGGACAAAATGATTGACTCAGTGTACAATGGATCAACCGCAAGACTTGTCATGCAAGCTTTGGGAAATGAGCGAGCAAGCAAAGAAGAACTTGACGAAATCAAAGCATTTTTAAAAAAACTTGAACAAAACTAGCCATGGAAAATCTAACACTCAATATTGGCAATGCATTAGGCTGGAGCATTCTGCATTCTATATGGCAAGCTGCAATTTGGTATATTATATATAGTATATATACACTTTCAATAGCAAACATCAGTGCCAAAGCGAGACATAACGCAGCATTAGCCACACAGATATCCATATTTATCAGCTTTATTGCGACTTATATTTACTTCTTTCAGAATTCCAGTCAATTTATCGACTTAAGAGCCTTAAATCCGGAAGACCTGAAGAACATCATGGTCAACATACAACAGGATGGTTTTAGATTAGAGAGTGTATTACCTTATGTAGTGGCTGGCTATGTTTTTGGATTCATTGTTCAAATAATCTTGTTGAGCAATAGTTTGATCCAATTGAAGAGGCTAAAGTATAAAGGCTTGGATTCCATTCCAGCATCATGGACTAACCTATATTACCAAGCAAAGAAGAAGCTTGATATCAGGCAATCCGTTGGGATCTATCTTTCCAATAAGATCAGCGTTCCGATTACCTTGGGTCATCTGAAACCATTTATCCTTTTCCCTGTTGCTTATGCCAACAAAATGGATCTGGCACAGGTGGAGGCTATCTTGTTGCACGAACTTGCCCATGTAAAACGTAGAGACTATCTATTCAACCTTCTGAAAGTGGGGATAGAAACGGTATTGTTCTTTAATCCATTTATTTGGGCCTTATCAAAAGTACTAGAAAGAGAAAGGGAACATGCTTGTGATGATATGGTCATAGAACATGTATCCACCCCTATTTCCTATGCCCAAGCCTTGGTTGAGTTGGAGGAATTGCGCATGAGCATGAATCCAAGTTTAACCCTTGCGGCATCTGGAAACAAAAATCATTTATTGAATAGAATTAAAAGAATTACCAAAATGGAAACTAATTATAAAAACGTAAGACCGCAATTATTGGCTGTATTGCTTAGCGGTTTAGTCATACTAACCTTAGCATGGATCATTCCATCAAATGAGGCAAAGGCTCAGGAAATAAAAGTTGACTTGACTTCGACTGAAGATTCGATGTTGTTAAGCATTGATACCGTGAAACCGCCAATCCCGGAGGCTGCACAAAAACCAGTTGCGCCTAAGAAGGTAAAATCAGAAATAGTTTATCATGGAAAAGGGATTCAAGACACTAATGAACTACCCCTAGATGTCCGAAATAGCATCAGATCTCTTGAGGAGCGAGGCAAAAAGATCCAAGAATACCACAATTCACCAGAATGGAAGGCTCAGATAAAAAATATAGAAGAACAAAGTAAAAAGGTAAGTGCCTACTTTGAAAGTCCGGAATGGAAAGACAAGATGGCTAAAATTGAAAAGGAATCTGCAAAAATGAAGGATTATTTCAATTCGCCTGAGTGGAAGAATCAGATTGTCAATATCGAAAAAGAATCCAGCAAGGTAAATGCGTATTTTAACTCACCGGAGTGGAAAAAACAGGTTGAAAATATTCGAAATCAATCTGCCCATGTTTCGAAATACTTTGAAAGTGAGGACTGGAAAAGACAGATTGCCAACATAGAAAAGGAATCTGCTAAACTGAAAGAACATTTCAATTCAGCTGAATGGAAAGCGGATATGCGAAAAATGCAGGAGGATGGTAAAAAGATCCAAGAGTATTTCAATAGCCCCGAATGGAAAGAAAAAAGCAGACAGTGGAAAGAATTACAACATTCAGAAGAATACAAGGAAATCGACAGAAAATACCAGAAAGAACTTAAAGAATTAAAATCCAAAAAAGGATTAACAGGAATTTAATTTATAATCATTGTTTCGTTGTTTAGTTGACTAGAAAGGCTCCGCTCGGAGCCTTTCTTAATTATTGGAAAGTAATTTTATATTTTATGTATTATTGCAAAAGGAAGTAAAATACTTACATGGAACTGATTTACTACATTGATTTATTAGGGACAATGGTTTTTGCCATTTCGGGAGCTATGGCGGCAAACCGATATGGCATTGATATCTTTGGAGCAACCTTTATGGGCTTTGTTACTGCTATTGGCGGAGGTTCATTAAGGGATGTTTTTTTAAATATTCGTCCGGTATGGGTTGAAGATGGAAATTATCTGATTGCCATTTTCGTTGGCGTCTTTATTTCCATTTTATTCAACAAGCAATTGGATAGTTTCGCCAGAACCCTATTTCTATTTGATGCCTTGGGGATTGGTTTTTTCACCGTTGTTGGAGTTGAGAAATCTCTGGCTTACGAGAGCAGTGCGATTGCTGCCGTAATGCTAGGCATGTTTTCAGCCTGCATGGGTGGTGTAATCCGAGACGTCTTAATGAATGTTACCCCCCTGATATTACGAAAGGAAATCTATGCTTCAGCCTGTCTGGCGGGAGCAATAACCTATGTACTGCTGACATTTATCCCATTGGACCCAAACTTAAATGCGTTTATCTCTGCGTCAGTTGTATTCGGGATTAGGTTTCTATCCGTTCGATATAATCTATCCTTACCGACAGTTCGACCAATAAATTAAATTGTTCATCGCATTTATTTATTAGTCAGATACTCCGTTGTTAATCCAATACGTAATAGATATATGCTAACAACTAGAATTTTAATCCTACTCATTAGTTTAAGTTTACTATCATCCTGCTCAAAGGATGAGGTATTCGATCCAGAGTTAGGCGATCAGAATTACAAAGAGGAGATGCGTAATTTTGTGATCGGCCTGAGTGAGTACGCAAAAAAATCCAGCACTAACTTTATTGTCATTCCACAGAATGGAATAGAGCTCGTAACGCAAGATGGCGAACCGAATGGGAGTCTAGCCCAAAAGTATTTAGCTGCTATTGATGGGAATGGTCAGGAGGATTTATTTTATGGTTATGATGAAGATGATAAGGCAACTCCAACATCAGAAAGCAATAGACTTATTCAATACTTGAATATCTCAAAACAAGCTGGAAACAGCATTTTGGTCAGTGATTATTGCTCCAGTGCGGCCAACATAAACAATTCATTTTCGAAGAATGACCAAAATGGATTCATATCCTTTGCATCAACTGAGCGTGAATTGAATATTATTCCGAAAGTTGCTATTCATCAAGAGAACAAGAATAATATCAGTAAACTTTCCGAAGCCAAGAACTTCCTTTATTTAATCAATCCATCCAAGTTTTCATCCAAGCAGGCATTTATACAAGCTGTGACCGCTACCAATTAAGATGTATTGATTATGGACCTTTATTTTACAGATGGGCAATCCTTTAATCAAGAGGAAGTTCGACAATTAAAAAACAAGGCAAATGGAGGGAAAAGATTGGTCATATCCTATATGTCCATTGGCGAAGCTGAAGATTATAGATCTTATTGGAATCCATCATGGAAACAGCAAAAACCGACATGGTTAATGGAGGAAAATCCAGAGTGGAAGGGGAATTATAAAGTCAAATACTGGGATAAGGAGTGGCAGGCCATTATATATGGTAATGATAAGAGTTATTTAAAAGGAATATTAGACTCAGGTTATGATGGAGTTTACCTGGACATTATAGATGCATTCAATTATTTTGAGAACAAACAATAATCAGAAAATCGAACTAGGTTATAGAAAATAAAAAAGGCCAGATTAGTAAATCTGGCCCTTCTATTATCTTTTCTTTTTCAATTGCGGGAAAGACATTTTATAGGATACCCTAATTTGTCCTTTCGAAATAGAATCGAGTTTACCTTTCAACATGGCTTTTTTCAAAGGTCCAAGTTTATCGATAAATAATTTCCCTTCAATATGATCATATTCATGCTGAACAACTCGAGCTGCCAGACCAGTTAATTCTTCTTCTTGTTCTTCAAAATTTTCATCCAAGTAATTGATGACAACGTCTTTTTTTCTCAATACCTCTTCGTTGATATGAGGGATACTCAAACAACCTTCGGAGAATGGCCATTTTTCGCCACTTTCTTCGACTAAAATAGGATTAATAAAAACGCGTTTAAAATCTTTAGCAGTTGGATCGCCGGGACCATCTTCATCATCTTCACCGAAAGGGCTTGCATCGATGACAAATAAACGAATAGGCAAACCAATTTGCGGAGCGGCAAGACCTACTCCATTTGCTGCATACATGGTTTCAAACATATTATCTATCAATTGTTTTAATTCTGGATAATCCTCATCGATCTCTTCGGTTCTCTGACGCAAAACCGGATCTCCATATGCTACTATAGGTAATTTCATTTGTTATTGTTTACGGTACAAAGGTATTAATAATTTAGCACAGCGCACATATTGATTGATTTGCCTTATTTTTGCAAAATGGAAAACCCGGTTAACAGCGAAATAATAAGCTTTATCCAAGGTGAGCTCGATGCTGAACCCATCTATATCCAAGAACATGGATATGGCCATATCATTTGCCCAAATCTAAGTTTTGATATTTTCATTACAGAGGATTTATTCATAGAGGTTCCAGAAACCGACAAACGATATATCATGCTATCAGCAGGGCAATTGGAGCAACAATTCGAAAAAATAAAGAATCGATTAAAAGTGTTGGCGAGTCAAGCCAGGAAAGTTCATGCGAGAAATACGGTAGTTGCGAGGGTCGACAAAGGTCAAGGTATGAGTTTTCAAGAAGAGCATCATTTACAAGTCGCTTTGCCGGGCAAATATCGTTATGGTCTATTTCATGAAGGCGAACTGGTTTCCCTAGCGATTTTTAGTGCTGGTCGCAAAATGCGGGATAAAGCTGAGGGATATAGGTCCTTTGAACTACTTCGATTCTGCCATAAATCCGATTACCTTATCATTGGAGGCTTATCGAAATTAATCCGTCGTTTTATTACAGAATTCCAACCTGGAGATATCATGACCTATGTGGATAAAGACTGGTCCCAGGACTCCTCACTCAAGACCATTGGCTTTGAAGAAGCAGGGGTTCGCGAAGGGGGGAAATATTGGATTAGCGACAATCAACAATTTCAAATAGGTAGTCTAGCAGAGTTGAAAGTAGTCGAGGGTCAGTACCCAGAAGGATATCTCACTCAGAATACAGGGAGCATTAAATTAGTATTAGCTGTTTAAAAGCGGCATTATTTTATTATATTTATTCCTTAATCAATCGAAATTTATTCCTTATGAAACGAAAACTTCGCATGGGCATGGTCGGTGGTGGAAACGATGCCTTTATAGGAGCTGTACACCGGATTGCTGCCTTTATGGATGGCAAAATAGAATTAGTATGTGGTACATTTAGTATTAACAGAGAGATTTCCTTACAATCGGGCGAGGACTTATTTGTTCCTGAAGAGAGAGTTTACGTTACATACCAAGAGATGATCGAGAAGGAAGCTCAGCTTCCAGAAGGAGAGCGCATGGACTTCGTGACCATCGTTACGCCGAACTTCTTACATTTCGAACCTGCAAAATTAGCATTGGAAAATGGATTTGATGTTGTTGTTGAAAAACCGATGACTTTAAATCTAGAGCAGGCCTTAGAATTACAAGCGATTGTAGAACGTACAGGCCGTACCTTATGTTTAACTCATACATACTCGGGCTACCCGATGGTAAAACAGGCTAAGGCCATGGTGAAAGAAGGTCATTTTGGCAAGATTCGCAAGGTATTAGTAGAATATCCACAGGGCTGGTTGAGTCGTTTAACAGAACGTGAAGGTAATGCTGGCGCAGCATGGCGTACTGATCCAAAACGCTCAGGTAAATCCTTGGCAATGGGCGATATCGGAACACACGTAGCACATTTAGCGGAATATGTAACCGGACTTAGAATCACTGAAGTTTGTGCGGATTTAACATCCTTTGTTGAAGGCCGTCAATTAGATGATGATGGTTCTGTATTATTACATTTTACAGAAGGTGCAAAAGGAGTTTTGACAGCATCACAAATCTGTGCAGGAGAAGAGAATGCTGTAAGAATGCGTATCTATGGGGAAAAAGGTGGTTTTGAATGGGCCAATGAAGACCCTAATAATTTGATCGTAAAAATGTTGGATCAGCCTAGACAATACTATCGTACAGGAAATGCGTATGCTGCACCATATACGTTAAGTTCATTTGCAACACATAACACTAGAATTCCGGCTGGTCACCCAGAAGGCTTACTAGAGTCATTTGCAAATATTTACCGTAATTTTGCTGCGACTGTTGCTGCCAAGAAAGATGGTAAAACCCCTACCCCTGAGCAATTGGATTTTCCAAATGTAAACGATGGAGTTCGCGGTATGGCCTTTATTGACACAGTAGTTGCGAGCAACGAAAGTAATGAAAAATGGACCAAGTTCGTGATCTAACAAATATTCAAGAACTTATTGAATTTATACAACAGGCGGAAGATTTTCTTTCGCCTGATTTTCTTTTAATCCTATTGGGTCCGACTGCTTCAGGAAAGACTAAACTGGCCGTGCAACTTGCACAGGCCTTAAATGGAGAGATTATTTCGGCTGATTCAAGACAAGTTTATAAACAATTGGATATAGGAACCGGCAAGGATTTAATCGAGTATCAGGAGGTACCTTATCATTTGATTGATATTATCGAACCTACTGAAAAGTACAATGTTGACTTATTCAGGGAAAACTTCCTTTCTGCCTTTCAGGAAATACAAGTGCGTAAAAAGCTAGCCATCCTTTGTGGTGGAACAGGATCTTATATTCAGAGTCTCTTACAAGATCAGACTTATAGTCAGGTTCCAAAAATCCAGCATTTACAAATTGAGCTTTCAAGATTGAGCAAGGAAGAACTTATTTCGCTACTCAAATCCAGGGATATTCCGGAAGATTACACAATAGATTGGAATAGCCATAAGCGTTTGGTCCGAGCATTAGAGATATTAATGTACCTGGATCATCATCCAATGCCAATTTCAGATAAAAAAAGCATTAAACATTATTTAATCATCGGCTTATCACCAGAACGAGACGAAAGAAGAGCGAGGATTGACAAGCGTCTTGACAGTAGAATAGACTCGGGATTAATTGAGGAAGTTGAGGGTTTGATATCTCAGGGAATCAGTCATGAGCAACTACAATGGTTTGGATTGGAATATAAATATGCCTCTTTATATTTATTGGGGGAATTGACGATTGAAGAATTCAGGGAGAAGTTAAGGACGGAGATTCATCGATTTGCAAAGCGACAGATGACCTACTTTAGAAAAATGGAAAAAGACGGACTCGAGATCCATTGGATCGACAAGCTATAAAAGCAAAAAAGCTGGTTACGGAAAGTAACCAGCTTTTTTTACAATTTTATCTCTTCGTCTTTAGAGTTAAAGAAGTGAAATTCGGTCAAATGGTATGAGCTCATTTCTTTTACTTTAATCCATTTCCAATATTTTAAAAACCATTTCATTCTCCTGGAGATAAAACCAGATTTGATGTAGGCAGCGATATAAGGGTGCACACAAAGGGTTACCCCTACTTCGTTCTGTTCCTGAAGAATAAAACTCAAATTGTTTTCAATATCATCTAATAAAACGATACTTGATCTAATTTCGCCTGTTCCGTCACAAGCAGGACACTTTTCATTCGTGACGATACTCATTTCGGGGCGAACTCTTTGCCTAGTTATTTGGACGAGTCCGAATTTACTAGGAGGGAGAATCGTATGTCTAGCTCTATCGCTGGCCATACATTCCTTCAAGAATCCATAAAGTTCTTTCCGGTTGGATGCTTTGTGCATATCGATAAAATCGATTACCACTATACCACCCATATCCCTAAGCCTAAGCTGTCGGGCAATTTCTTTTGCTGCTTCCTTATTCACAAGGAGCGCGTTATCTTCTTGATTTTCTTTGTTGGCAATTCTGTTACCACTATTCACATCGATAACGTGAAGGGCTTCGGTATGTTCTACCACGAGGTAGGCACCACCTTGGAGGTTTACAGTTTTGCCGAACGACGCCTTAATTTGCTTTTCTACGCCGAAGTGGTCGAAAATAGGTTCTTTTCCTTTATAGAATTTGACTATTTTTTCCAGATCAGGCGAAATCTCTTGAATATATGATTTTACTTCCTCGTAGATTTCATTATCATTTACATAGATATGAGTAAATTCATCGGTGAGGATATCACGCAAGATGGTTGATGCTCTGTCCAACTCACCGAGCACTTTCTGAGGGGGTTCAGCTGTTTTAAGGCGTTTGGTAAACAATTCCCATTTAGAAATCAGGTCGAGGAGGTCTTTTTGGAGTTCATCGACTCCTTTACCTTCGGATACCGTTCTGATAATGACGCCGAAATTTGCAGGTTTAATACTTTCTACAATTTTCTTGAGTCTATTTCTTTCGGCACTGCCTTTGATTTTCTTGGAAATGGAAACCGAACTTGAAAATGGTACCAGGACAACAAAACGGCCTGCGATGGATAAGTCGGAGCTTAGCCTAGGTCCTTTTGTTGAGATAGGTTCTTTCGCTATCTGTACTGGCAATAACATGTTACGGCTTAAAACATCAGATATTTTTCCAGCCTTGTCAATGTCCTTTTCAAGCTTCAAACTATTGAGCAGTTTCTCTTGATAACTGCCATTCTTTACTACCCTTGTTAATTTGATCAAGGATTGTACTTGAGGCCCCAAGTCGAGGTAATGCAGGAAAGCGTCTTTTTCGTAGCCTACATCTACGAATGCGGCATTCAGTCCGGGCATGATTTTCTTTACTCTCCCTAAGTAAATATCACCCACGGCATAGTGATTGCCAGCTTGTTCCCTGTTTAATTCAACTAGTTGTTTGTCCTGTAGTAAAGCAATAGTCACCCCCTTATCGGGGACTGAATCGATAATTAATTCCTTTACCAACAGCTACTTAATTAAGGACAGTTGTGGACTCGCTCCACAACGAATAATGTCCGGTTAAACATAAAACCGTTTAATGAAAAAAAACAATCTATGATGATGGATAATCGATCATAGATTGTCACATGATTAATAAGGGCTGAGCCTTATGTTATTTTTTCTTGTGTCTATTTTTTCTTAAACGTTTTTTACGTTTGTGAGTAGCCATTTTGTGTCTTTTTCTTTTTTTTCCGCTTGGCATAGCTTTAATGTTTTTAAATGATTTTAAAAAAAATTGTTAATTACTTACTAAGTTCTTCAATCCTACGATCGATGAACTGGGAGAGACTAGGATCGGCAGCCAGTTCTTTGCTTTTTTGAAAAGCGGCGATAGCTTCGTTCTTCATCCCTATATTTTCATATCCTGTTGCTAAATAGAAATACGATTCGGCATCAGGTTTTTGTTCAATTACAACTTTGAAACGATCGATTGCTCGGTCGAATTGACGCGACTGTAATGAGAACAACCCTAAGGTTTTGTTGGCCTCGAGATTTTTAGGGTCAGTTTGAACAACTTCTCTCAAGATAGCAATTCCAGCCATAGGGTTATTGGTTCCAGTAACCATTGCGGCCCCAAGACCAGTTTTAGCATCTAAACTTGCAGCGTTTAAATCTACGGCTTTTTGATAAACTTCAATGGCTTTTTGATTTAATGCTGAAGCTAATAGAGTATCTTGAAGATTGGTATACCCTTTTCTGAAGTTGTCCCCAGATTTCAACCAATATTCGAATTTAGGGTCAATTTTGGCCATTTCCTCATATACATACGCTTGAGGAGCAGGTTTTTCAAGATCGTTCCATTTGTCAGCAATTTGCTGATAAATTTTGACTTTCTCGGCATTATCTGCTTTATTTGCTTTAGCCTCTAATTCGCTGATTTCATTGGCTAAAGCTGGGTTTAACCCTCGCTTTGCAGCTTCAGAAACAGAACTCAGATTAAACTGAGCTGCTGCAGCGTCATCTTTGGCAGATGAAGTTGCAGCAGTGTTTTCTTCTTTAGTCACCAAGCCTTTTACAGGTTTAAACAGAAGAAATCCTACAACAAGGGCTACTGCTGTTATAACGATAATCTGAATTTGCTTGGAGTTTTTCATAAAGATGAATTATTTCTTATTTCCGTTCTTTACTTTTTCTACAAATACTTTTGCAGGTTTGAAGCTAGGCACGTAGTGCTCAGGAATGATAATAGCTGTGTTTTTTGAAATGTTACGTGCTGTTTTTTCAGCTCTCTTTTTTACTACAAAACTTCCAAAACCTCTTACGTACACATTTTCACCGCCAATCATAGCGCTTTTAACTACTTTGAAGAATGCTTCAACGGTTTCTTGAACATCAACCTTCTCTAACCCAGTCTTGTTAGAGATCTCTGCAATAATTTCTGCTTTAGTCATATCTATTTTTACTCTAATTAATCTATACCCTAAGCCTATTAGCCCGTTTGGGGATGCAAAAGTATCTTTTTAAAATGAGTAATGGAAATATTTTTGTGTTTTTTTAAAATCCAAACCACTATCATTCAATGATTTAGTATAGCACTCCCCAATATTACATTTCAAAAGGCTTGCAAAGCTACAATTATTTTGTTGACAATCAAAGAATTAATGAACTTTCTGAGCACAATATTTCTCCAAGATGACGAACATCATGTTCAGTATGCAAGGCTGATATAACAATGCGATTTAGTAGTGGACTTGTCGCTAATGGGTAAGGAAAACTAGAAATTAGGATCTTCTTTTGTAATAAATGCTTGTAAAGTTCGGGTTTTTTGGAACTAAACACTGGGAAATTCTCAATATGACTCAAGTTTGTATTGGTTACCATTTCAGCCAATAATCGCGTATTACTTTGCATTTTATCAAAGGCTTCCTCATACAAATTCGCTCCCTCCATCAAAGCATAAAATGCTGCAGGCGCTGTTGGTGAAGCGCCATTGTATATCGGGTGCTTTTTAATTTCATTGATAATTTCCTTCGATCCCAAAACCAAGCCTGCATCCGTTCCAAGACCTTTTGCTAAGGATGCAAGTACAACAATTTCAATATTTGGTCTTTTCAATTCCGATAATTCTGTTGAAATACCATCCTTTTTCAGAATAGCAATACCATGAGAATCATCAAGAATCAAAGTAACTCTCTTATTTGCATTCAAATTTTTGAATGGGGAGAAATCGAATTGTTGTGGCGTCAGATTGTCAATGCAATTAGAAATAACCACGAATTCTTCTTGATTAGTATTATTGATAAAATCGATGGTATTTAAAATCCACTGGTCAAAGTCGCCATCTTGCAAAGGAGAATCCTGCAACCAAAGAGCAGGGTGACTTCCGGGAGCATACAGGACCGATTTGCCTTTCGTCAAGGCTCTGACAGTCGCTTGACCGGCGAGATAACCAGAGGAAAGCAAGGCTGCAGATTCAAAGACGAAGCGTTTAGCCAAGTGGTCCTCAGCTTCCTTATAAATTCCCAACTGCACGTTGTTGGTTCGCGAGGTTCCATTGTTCAATCCATAGCGGTCAATCCCTTGTTTGTAGAGTTCGATATATTCAGGATTTGCTAACAAACCTAAGTATGCAGTTCCACCAAAAAATAAGTATTCAGCATTGTCGAGGCTAATAATTCTTCCAGTAGTTTGATTCAGATTTCTAAAGGATGTCATGGTAAATGTTATCTGAAAGCAAATGTACAAAAACCTTTCAAACTGCAAATCCAGCATTTCATCCCATCTTTTCAACCATTGAGCCTTTTCAAATTCTAGAGCTGAGCAGGATAAGATAGTATTGTAAAAAATTGTACCATGAAATCGATCCTCTTCTTATTCTGCTGTAGTATACTTTCAGTCTCCCTATATGCTCAAACCATTAAAGGGAGGATTACCAACCAAAAACATAAGGGTTTGGCCAATATCAATGTTTTTATTTCAGGGAGTTATGATGGTGGTTACACAGATAGTTTAGGATATTATCAGTTCAAAACAGAGGAAACAGGTCAACAAATGCTGATGGTTAGTTCAGTTGGCTACATAAGTCAACAGGTCCCCTTCGAGGTCAAGGATAGTGTAATCATTGATTTGCAACTTGTAAGTGATGACAATAAGATAGAAACAGTCGTGATTCGTGCAGGACAACTAAGTGTTGGGAATCAGAGCAGTGCAGTATTGACACCATTGGACATTGTCACGACTGCAGGGAGTATGGGAAATATAGTTGCGGCCATAGGCAAACTACCTGGAGCCCAGATTGCAGGTGAGAATGGTCGCTTGATGGTTCGAGGAGGTGATCCAAGTGAGACTCAAACTTACATCAACGGCATCCTAGTAACTCAACCCTATACCGCATCAGCCAATGGAGTACCAGTTCGAGGTCGGTTCTCTCCTTTCTTATTCAAAGGGACAAACTTTTCCACCGGAGGGTATGGCGCAGAATATGGGAATGCAATTTCAGGAATCCTAAATCTCAGCAGCTCGCAAGCCATTGAAGAGCCCAAAACAGAGCTTTCATTTTCTACCGTTGGGTTAGGCTTGAGCAATTCACAAAAATGGGGAAATAGCTCATTGAGCCTAAATGCAAGTTATACCAACCTTAAGCCTTATAACGGTTTGATCAAACAAAACCTCGTTTGGCAAAAACCGTATGAACAAGCCTCTGGAGAGGCTATTTTCCGAAACAAGGGGGAGCATCATTTTTTAATCTATATGCATCCTTTGCTGCTGAGGACTTTAGTTTTAGCGATTACAGCGTACTATATTCCCAAGAAGTAAAGACGGCAATTAAGTCCAACAATTACTATTTAAACAGCAACCTATCCTACTATCTACCTTCAAACTGGAAGCTTGAAACCGGGATAGGTGTAGGTTATCTAGATAGGAAGCTAGATTATTATAATTTCAACATCCCGAATCAAGAGATTGGATCGCATGTGAAATTACTGATCAAGAAAAATGCAAATCGATGGACCTGGTTAATTGGTGCGGAGCACTTCTTTAAAGATATCGATGAGAAGTTCCAACAATCGGAAATAAGCCCTATCAGTTACGGTTTCAAACGTTCTGTTATTGCTGGTTTTACAGAAGGAAGTTATAGATTTTTACCAAAGATGAGTTTGGATTTGGGTTTGAGGTATTCCGATGACTTCAAGTCACAACGATTTTTAGAACCAAGGGCATCTATTGCCTATTTACCTAGCACCCAACATGTCTTATCCATTTCTTATGGAAAGTATCATCAGGAACCCAATACCGAATATTCAAAATTTAACCCAGCCTTAAATTGGCAATCTGCTGATCATTATATCTTCAATTACACCTTTAATCAGAAAGGTCGGATGCTTCGACTCGAAGGATTCATTAAGGATTATGACCATTTGATCACGTATAATAATCAGATTCCACAATATAATTCCGAGTTCAGCAATAATGGGTATGGCAAGGTAAGAGGGATTGATTTTTTCTGGAAGGATAGCAAGACTATTCCGAATCTTCAATATTGGATATCTTACTCTTATACCGATCCTAAGAAATTGGAGCGAAATTATGAGTATGCTGTTCAACCCAGTTATTTAGCGAAGCATTATTTTTCCCTTGTTGGCAAATATTGGATTTCGGGGCTTCGATCCCAGCTAGGATTTACAAACACCTTTATTTCTGGCCGTCCATATGATAATCCGAACCTGGGTGGGTTTATGCAGTCGATGACAAAAGCTCAGAATGATCTTTCCTTTAGTTGGTCCTTTTTATTGACGCAACAAAAGATATTATTTTTCTCAGTCACTAATATATTGGGGAATAAGCCTGTATTTGGGTATGAATACAGTCCAGTTGCTAACCCATCAGGTCAATATGAAGGTAGGGCAATTATTCCAACAGCTAAGCGGTTTGCCTTTGTAGGATTCTTTTGGACAATCAGCAAAAATAAAAAGGACAATCAATTGGATCAATTATAACCATTCATCCATAAAAAACGACGGTTCATCCAAGCAAGTTTGATGGAAAATTTCAGAAAGCAGAATTTTAAATAAATAAAAACGAAAAAACGATGAAAACACTAATCTTCACATTCATGGTCATATTTAGCTTATCAAGCTATGGCCAAGGTAAATACGAAAAAGCGATGGGGGAAGCTTTAAAGACCTGGAGTTCAGGGAATGCAAAAGAGGCGAGCGCTCAATTTGAACGAATTGCACAGGTGGAGAAAGACAATTGGTTGCCAAAATATTATCAGGCATTAACCTTGGTGACAAGTTCATTTCAGATTCATGATGAAACTGAGAAATCCAATGTGTTAAAGAAGATCGGCGAATTAATTCCGACAGATGAAAAGGATCTCAATTCAGAATGGCTTGTTGTTCGGGCCTTAGCAACGACTTCGGATATGATTACCGATCCTGCAGGCAAGGCTGCAATATTGGCTCCATCCATCATGGGGGATTATGAAACGGCAATAAAAATGGATCCTAACAATCCTCGCGCCATTGTCGGGTTAGCAGAATTCAGCATGCAATCCAAAAAGTTTATGGGAGGAGACAGCAAGGAAGAATGCGAAAGTATTCAAAAAGCGCTACCTTTATATGACACTAAGAAATCGGATCAACCTTTTTATCCATCATGGGGAAAAGAAAGAGCAGAAGCACTTTTAAAAGAATGCAAATAAAGTATCAATGAAGACATTTCTAATCTCCATACTTACAGCTGTCCTCATCAGTTTAGCAATCTATAGTATTATTGCGATCATAGTATTGTTCAGTACAGGGAGTTTAGAAATGTCTTTTATCACTGCTCCCGAATCCGTAGCTGGGATAGCCTATGGAATCTGTTTATATCTGACAGGTAAAGCCAGTGGTAAAATTCTCAACTTTATTATTCCGGATAAAAGCCGAGCCGTCCAACGGGTAATTGGATATATCCTACTAACCTGCATCCTCGCTCCCATTGTCATATTTTGCATTAATGTGACGATTTCTGTCCTTTGGCAAGGGAATTCACTGGATTATTTTCTAAAAAACGAATATTGGTTCAGCTATATTCCAATAACCATAATTTCGATTTTCATCGGATTGGGGTTCTATGGTTTTTACTATTATAAAGTTCATAAGAACAAGCAAATTGCGCAACAGAAAATGATTGCAGGAGAAGCAACTGCACAGTTGGAATCCTTAAAGAACCAGATCGATCCACACTTTTTATTCAATAGTTTGAACGTTTTAATTGGTTTAATTGAAGAGGATCAGAAGAATGCGATTACCTATACGAAGTCACTATCAAAAATATATCGCTATATTCTGGAACATAAGGACAAGGAATACGTTAGCATCCAGCAAGAACTGGAATTTGCGAACAATTATATTTCCCTATTACAAATTCGATTCGAGGATGCCATAATTTATAAAAAGAGTAAGGTTGAGGACCTAGACGATTCCTATTCAACAGTGCCTTTGGCCTTACAATTACTGTTGGAAAACTGTATTCAGCATAATAAAGCCACGGAGGAATCACCATTGAAGATAGATATCTATCGGGAGAATGATTTTTTGGTAGTTGAGAACAATCTTCAGGAAAAAGAAAACAAAACGCCTTCCACGAAAGTTGGATTAAGAAATATTAGAGAACGTTATCAATTGACGAGTAAAAAGGAGATTGAGGTTATCAAGACTATGGAAAAGTTTGTTGTAAAGTTGCCAATCCTTCATGCATGAGAAGTTACCAAACATTAATTATTGAGGACGAAAAGCCGGCGGCAAGATTACTGAGCAGGAAGTTAAATAATTTAGGGATCAATCAGATTGAGATGTGTCATTCTGTAGAGCAATCAAAGCGATGGTTTGCAGAGAATCCAGCACCTGAATTGATATTTCTGGACATTCAATTATCTGATGGTCTATCTTTCGAAATCTTTGAGGGTCTAAGCATTGAAAGTCCAATTATTTTCACGACTGCGTACGATGAATTTGCCATTCGAGCCTTCAAGTTGAACAGTATTGATTATCTATTAAAACCTATTTCCGAGGAGGAGCTGGAAAATGCTATTGAGAAATTTGAACGTATAAGTTCTAAACCACCTGCTGTAGATATTGAACAGATAAAAAACCTTATCCATTCTGAAAAAGGAAATTACAAAACGAGGTTCAGCATCAAGGTTGGCAATACGATAAAATTAATAGCAGTGGATGAGATCGAGTGTTTTTATTCAGAGAATAAGGGCACTTATGCTTATGGCACAGGGAATACCTCTTATTTACTGGACCAGAGCTTGGAGCAAATTGAAGCGATGTTAGACCCGCGACAGTTTTTCAGGATCAGCAGGGGAACTATAATCAATATTAAATCAATAACCAGCATCTCGGTTCATACGAGTTCACGTCTAAGGGTTCAGCTTCAACATTTTCCATCGGATGAATTAATTGTCAGCCGAGAACGGGTGAATGATTTTAAAGACTGGTTAGAATAACCCTTAGTAAAGGTGAAATTTCAGTGGGATATTCACCCCTACCCCAACGGTGAAACCATCAATTGTCTTAAAATTTTCTTTGGTATTTATATCAAAACCATAACCTGCGGAAAGTTCAAGGATCGAGAAAACACTAATTCCGGCTTTGGCAGTTGCCGTATATGGGGTGATTTCACCTTTAAGGAATGGCCAAACAGCTACATTTTTTAAATAATATGTGATTCCAAACTCAGGGATAACAGTTGTTTGATTCATCATCCAAGTAAAGTTGGCGCCGGCATCAAATTTTATGTATTGGGATTGATTGGGGGCGAATAAAGTCCATGCAGAGGCTTTCAGGAAGCTTCCACTCTGATATTGATAGCCTAATGAAGGTCCGAATATCCAGCCATTAGCTTTAGGATTTTTCTCTTGAGCGAAAGTAATACTGGACAAACAGGAGAATAATAGGATGAATGTTAATATTCTAGTCATATATTGTATAAAATATTGATTTAAATACAGAACAAATTTCATTGCTTTTTGTTACTTTTAAAAAGTATTATCGCTATCACACGAAACCATTAACAAGAATTGGTAACACATGTAAACATTTGTTTATCAATTTACTTATTTAAGCACGTAAACCATTAATTTGTGGGTTTTCTTTCCTGCAATATTTAATTATTTTTTAGGATTTACTTAACAGCGTCTTAATTTCAATCGGCTAACTTACATGCGTTTAAACGACTTGAATTTTGCTGGTTAATCAAGTATGTTTTCACGAGTATTATTTCTCCCTTAAAAAGACAAAATAAATACATAGTTTGGGCGTTAATAGTATTACTAGACCCTAAACCAATCTTTTTCCGGGATGATGGTATTATATTAATTCATTAAAATTTATTACAATAATATATGAAAATTATCAGTTTAAAAACAACTGCGATGAGTCAATCACACCCCTTGTGTCCTCACTGTGGAGAAGCCTATCTCTACTCACGAGTTCGCAGGCCATGGTGGGTGAAATCATTCTTGTTTTTTCTACCGGTTAAACGGTATTCTTGCAATCAATGCAATAAAACATCGTACATTCTACGAGAAAGAGGTTAATGAGTGATCACACTAACATTCATTAAGTTTTCAGTTATTACATTAAAAAGTTCTTATAAGTTCTCCAGATTCAAAGTATTCTTTCAAATAAACATAGATTTTGGAAAATTTTAAGGAACCAGCCGCCAAACCAAATTACTGAATTTAACTATTCAGGCAGTAGCCCAAAAATGGTATTTATTGGGAAAGGGTAATTATTGCTCAAACTTACTTTGGTTGTTGCAACATCAATATATCTATAACACTTTCTAATTTATCATATGGGTATTTATGTATGATAAATTTATGTAGCCCATTCTTATTTGGTTCCCAAAGGTTATTTCCTTCCTCATCAACGATTAGTTTTCCGGGTCCGCTTAGGTAGAAGTAGTCTTCGGGGTTTTCAATGGCGATCAGTACGGCGGTTTGATCCCAAGAGCTTCTGTTCTTTACGGCTTCATTTGCATAAGTCTCTAAATTGATTTTATATCCTACAGATACCGGACTATTTAGCAGATTACGTTCAGCGATTTTACCACCTGTTTTTATACGGTCACCAATTTCAAATCCAGAAAACAAAATAGGTTTCGGGAAATTATCGAATGCATATTTGGCTGACTCAGCATCTTTAAAAACATTAAACTCCTTTCCCTGGGGGAATGCAGCAGCCATTGCTACCCAATTCTTAACTTTCTTCTTGACCAAATCCATTCCATTTAATTTAGAATATTGGTCGGCATTGGATTGTAATAGCTCACTGATATTTGTCATGAAACCAACTGTAATTAAGGTAACAGAATTATCAGGTTGTTCTGCCAGCACCTTTCTATAAATAGAGACCGCATTTTCATAATTTTTATTCAGCAATTCGGGATAGAATTTTTTAATAATTTTTTCATTCCAATTGTTAGGAGCCGTAAAATTAGGAGCCAATGGATTCGAAGTTTTTCCTACTGGAATTCCATCCCTCTTATAATACTTATTATAGACTTCAATAGTTGCAGGGATATCCTTGTGAGCATCACTTGCTACCGTTGCTAGGATTTCTGCTTTACCCTGATCAGCCAGGGCATGCAATATAGCTATTGCACCGATATCATCGTAATCTGGCCCCATATCTGTATCAAAAATGACCTTGACTTTTTTAGGTTGATCAACGCTATTGAAGGCGATCAAATGATTTTTTATTCCAAGAAATAGACTTAAAAACAGGAGGATTTTTAGCGAAGAGGGTTTCAAGAATTTTTTCATTAGCATGGGTTTAAGTAAGTTTTAGATTTATAAATGCAATAAACACGATGATGGTTTAGATCAGGTATTGTTAATTTCAAGATAAGAAAAAGAAAGAGTAAAGTTCTTAAAAGCGCATAATTTCAGGGGTTGGCATAGCAATAAGACTTGTAAAAAGGCATATCTCTGCTTAAATTATATAATTTGAGTAGTTATATTCCTTGATATATATAAATCCGCCAATCCATTGTTTGTTAGAGAGCTGATATTGAAACATATTTGAGAAACAGAAATTAGGAGGAAGCAAATATGTCAAGTATCACCAACAAAAAGAGCATAAGCATATTAATAGTAATGGGGACATTTCTATTAGGCACATCCAATTCTATTTCCAAGGATTTCCGCTTAGAATTAAAAAAAATAGGATTGACGAGTAGCCAATATTTAGAAATGTATGCTTATCAAGAAAAGTTAACTCAGGAGGGTGAGATTGAACCTATTTTGGGTTTTGGATGGGAAATCACTAACTGTTTATAAAGTTAATTTCAGAAGAAAAGGCTTTCGAATGAAAGCCTTTTTTATTTCTTATTATTTTTTTCCCCCACCCCTCAACAAAGCTACGAGTAGTAGAATAAATACAGCACCTCCGACTACCCATACCCAGGGTTTGGAGAACATACCATCATCCCCTTTATCAATATCTACATTGATATCTAATCCTTTGTCTTGAGCCCATGATTGTAATGAAACAAATAAGAGCATAATGAATGCTAATGGGCGGAATTTTAGAATCCAATTTCCTTTCATATTCGATGTTTTAAAGTTTATAATCCCATGAATAACAGTTTGTGACAACAAATGTTTTTATTTAAAAATATGGCCTTAGCGCGAAACCTTAACCTACTAGTATTCAATAGTTTGTTTAAAAATGTCAAATTTTAATATGGGGTTAAATAATTATCGAAAAGGCTGTAGATAAAAGTTGACAAAAGCAAGTTTAATCAATTAATGCTTCTAAGTAAAGAAATATTATTGTCGAACTTTATGTAATCAAATCAATTTTAACTTAATAGGCTAAAAGCCGAAATCATACTTACTACTATGAACCCTTATCTTAATTCACATAATCAAGATTTAATGGCATATGCTAAACAGTATAAGGCCAAATACAGGAATGCGAATCCCTTTCCAAGCATCAGTTTTGAGAACTTTTTCAACCCTAAATTTTTATCAGAGGTATCGTCAGAATTTCCGGATTTATCCAAAGGAAACAACATTGTTTACAATGACCCTTTGCAGAAGAAATTTGCTGGGAATGGGGAAGAATTATTTGGACCAAAGACCAAGGCCTTAATGCATTTTCTGAATTCGGAGCCGTTTTTAAATTTTGTGAAGGAGATCACAGAGATTGACGAGACTTTGTTTGGGGATCCTTATTTTTCAGGAGCGGGTTTACATGAGATGAAAAGAGAAGGTTTATTAAAGGTTCATGCTGATTTCAATAAACATCCTATCAATGGATTAGATCGTAGGGTCAACTTTATTGTGTATTTAAACAAGGATTGGAAAGAAGAGTATGGTGGTCATTTTGAGTTATGGAATAAGGAATTGACAGGCTGTGTTGAGAAAGTATTACCTTCATTCAATACGATTGCTATGTTTTCAACGACTTCAATTTCCTATCATGGATTACCCAATCCTATTACATGTCCGGAAGATGACAGCAGAAAATCCTTGGCTTTATATTACTATTCCTATGGAAGGCCAGAAGCCGAATCAATTGCTTTTAGGGATGGGCACAATTCAATTTTTGTAAAAAGAAAAGATTCAGCTGAAGATTCAAATGCTTTTAAAGCCTTTGAAGAAGGTAGCAGAAAAAAACCTATCCTCGAAAGGATCTATAAAAAAATTGTTGCTCGTCTATTATAAAAACTCTTTGGAGCTGATTTAAGAATTCTTAAATCAGCTCCAGGGAAAGCCAAAAATATCAAAGCTTTATTTCAACACAAGATTTCACCTCTCCTTTTCTTCCAAAGTCCATTGGAAGCATTCAATTTTACTTAGAACAGGATTTACTGAATGATTATTACAATCATGACAAGGGTTATATGGTTAACCTAAATTTTACAATTCTCAAAAACAGCCCTTCTAGCATTGCCTAAAATCAATAATTATTTATTATTAATTAGCTAAAACATTTTTCAGTATTATTGATTTATTAATTGTTAACCGTTTGATAACATTATCTTAACAACACCTAATTAATTTTGAGCCTGCTGAGGAATTCAACCATGAACCCCTCTCCATCTAACATCCAAATTTTATGAAAAAGGTTTTTTCTGATTTTCATCGAGGTTCCACACGAACCTACAGTACACTTATTTTACTATTAGGTTTAGGCTTTAGTCCGTCTTTGGCTAATTCCTATCCAACCGAGGTTGCCAAAAAGGTCTGGGCCAATCAACAAAAGATTAGTATTTCTGGGGTTATTTATGACGAAGGTACTAATACCCGTTTGAGTGGGGTAACCATTCTTTCAGAGGGCAAAGTCATCGCAAGCAGCAATGCTAATGGCGAGTTTTCTATCCAAGTTGAAGCTGGCAAGCCAGTCATATTTCAGAGTCTAGGATACCATTCAAAGACACAGCAATGGACTTCAGATAGTCAATCAGTCCGCATAAATTTGACTACTTCAGATGAGTCGATTGAGGAAGTAATTGTTACTGCATTGGGGATAAAGAGGGAGGAGAAATCATTAGGATATGCAGTAAGTCAGGTAACAGGTAAGCAAATGACGGATGCGACACCTAGCAATTGGGTAGATGCGATGAAAGGGAAGGTTGCAGGATTGTCTATTACCCAAGCAAGTTCAGGTCCATTAAATACCGCTAGGATCAATTTAAGAGGTGACCGTTCATTGGATCCTAAAAATAATGAGGCTTTAATAGTTGTGGATGGTATCCCAATGGTGAATGGCCGCTTTAGTTCAGGCGTTACTGATGCATATGGTGCAGGCTCAAGCGGACCGGACAAAGATATTCCGATTGACTTTGGAAATGGTTTAGGGGATATCAATCCCGACGACATAGAATCGATTTCGGTACTAAAGGGAGCTGCTGCGACTGCGCTTTATGGTAGCCGAGCAGGAAATGGAGCTTTGATTATTACCACTAAGTCAGGGAATAAGAATAAAAAAGGAATTGGTATTTCCATCAATTCAAACAGCAGTTTTCAATCCATATTGAAATGGCCAGACTTTCAATACGAATATGGTCAAGGAAATTTGGACCGAAATGCTGATGGAGAGCAATATTATTCATACGGACTTACCGAAGACGGAAAGAACACAGGATCTACTTCCAGTGCCTATGGACCTAAGTTTAATGGCCAAGAATATTTCCAATATGATCCAAATACAGAAACCGGTGGAACAACACGCACACCTTGGGTTGCATATAAAGGCGGGGTAAAAGATTTCTTCAATGTCGGAGAAACCTATATGAATAGTATTTCCTTGGATGGAGGGAATGAGGTATTTAGCTCAAGGGCATCCTTAACCCATACCAAGAATTCATGGATCATGCCGAATACAGGCTTTCAAAGATTGGTAGCTGCCATTAACTCTTCAGCAAAGCTCAGTGAGAAATTGCGCATCAATATGAAGGTGAACTATACAAATAAGAGTAGTGATAATCTACCTGGGACAGGATATAACAATCAATCTATTGCATACTTTATGATTTTCCAAAATCCAAGTATCAGTTTGGACTGGTACCGTCCGATGTGGAAGAAGGATAGAGAAAACATTGAACAAATCCATCCATTCAGTTCCTACATTGAGAATCCATTCATCATTGCATATGAGATGACAAACTCACTGCAGAGTCATGGTATTGATGGGATGTTACAAGGACAATATACTTTTAACCCAAAATGGGAGATCATGTTAAGATCGGGTATTTCGATGCGTTCCGATCAACGCCAGCAACGGAGACCTTGGGACACAGCAAACTTTCCTTTAGGATATTACAAACAACAAGATCTATTCTATATGGAATCGAATACGGATGCATTGCTTTCCTTCAATGATAAGATCAATGAGGATTTCAGCATTCGTGCATCCCTAGGAGGAAATTTGATGAGACGAGATCTCAAAGAAAACATAGGTTTAGCACGTGGCCTGACATCTCCTGGAGTTTATAAACTTTCTAACGCTTCCACTTCTCCATTTGCTGACAACACTATCACGCAAAAAGAGATTCAAAGTATTTTTGGAATGGTCAATTTAGGTTGGAGAGAGATGATTTTTGTTGATTTAACAGCAAGAAATGACTGGTCATCTACTCTGCCAAGTGACAATCGTTCATATTTTTATCCATCCGTGAGCAGTAGTTTTGTATTGAGTGAGATGGTTGAGATGCCGAGTTTAATTTCATTTGCGAAACTACGTTTTTCATGGGCTCAGGTTGGTAATGACGCGGATCCATATCAAACCATCAAATATTTCAATTCATCGATTTTTCCAGGTTCAGCAGAGGCACCATCCTTATTGCACAATGCTAATTTAAAACCGGAGATTTCAAATTCTACGGAAGCAGGGTTGAATATTTCATTCTTCAATAACCGCTTGACTGCAGATGTAAACTATTATTTCAACAGGTCGAGAAACCAAATATTACGTGTTCCAAGAGATGTGACGACGGGTTTTAGTTCAGAGATTATCAATGGTGGGTTGATTCAGAATAAGGGTTGGGAATTAAGTTTATCGGGCACTCCAGTAAGGAATGAAAATTTCCAATGGAATGTTAGTGCAAACTGGGCGAAGAACAACAACAAGATATTAGAATTGAGTGAAGGTGTTGAGACACCGCAGCAGATAATTGCTTCCAGCGGATCAGGAGTGGCAGAGATTATTGCCACTGTAGGAGGTTCAACAGGAGATCTATGGGGTTATGGCTTAGTTCGCAATGATCAAGGGCAGGTTATCTATGATGCGAAAACTGGGTTGCCAATTCGTCCGGCGGATAAAGTAAAAATTGGAAATGCTTATGCTGATTGGCGTGGCGGATTTCACAATGAATTCAGATATAAGAATTTATCGCTTAGCGCCTTAATTGATGGCCAATATGGTGGTATTGTCTACTCTCAAACACATCATAAGATGACGGAGCAAGGAAAGTTGGAGCACACCTTACGTGGCCGTGAAACAGGCAAATTAGTTGGTGAAGGAGTTATTCAGAATGAAGATGGGTCTTTCAGTCCAAATACGAAAGAAGTCGCAATTAACACCTACTACGCCGATTATTATAGAAGAGCGAATGTTGAAACCAACAGTTTTGATGCTTCCTATTTGAAACTTCGCGAAGTTAGATTTGAATATGCATTACCAAAGACGTTGGTATCCAGATGGAAGATGAATAGTGCTTCAATTGCCTTTTTTGGAAGAGATCTATTCATGATTAGTAATTTCCCGATGTACGATCCTGAAACAGCAGCTTTGAATGGTGCTACCATTATGCCTGGTGTTGAAATGGGGCAGATGCCAAGTACAAGGACATTTGGGATGAATTTGAAAGTAAACTTCTAAGCAGAACGAAAATGAAAATCAACTATAAAAATATATTAATTGCTCTTGTAATGACAGGAGGATTAACAAGTTGCACCAAAAATTTTGATGATCTGAACACAGATCCAAATAAACTAGAGGTGGTTGCCCCAGGAACCTTAGTAACACCAACGGTTTATGGTATGTCGACCTATTTTACCACAAGGAGCAACAGTTTTACCTGGGAAATTATGCAGGATGGCTTATCAAATCCAAGTGCTGCAAATGGGACCCATCGCTATTACTTTACGGAAACCTCGGGTGATGGAACCTGGAACAATTGCTACCGTTTTCTAAGAAATGTACGCGAGTTAGAAAGTGCAGCGATTAATGGGAATACCAAGCTCCCGGTGTATGAAGCTGTAGCAACTACTCTAAGAGCATATATTGTAGGAATCCTTACCGATAGTTTTGGAGATGTTCCACTTTCAGAAGCTATGCAAGCTGAGGAAGGGGTGGATCAACCTGTATTCGACACCCAAGAAAAGATTTATATGGATATGATTGCGGCCTTAGAAAAGGCGAACACAACATATACGGATCCTTCAACCATGAATGGAAATGATCTTTTATATAATAACAAAAAGGAGAATTGGCGGAAATTCAACAATTCCATCTTACTACGTTATATTTTAAGGACATCAAAAAGGACAAATGCATATGCTAAGATCAAGGCTATTCTAGATGATCCTGAGAATTATCCAATTTTCACATCCAATGACGAGGCTGCTATGGTAACCATCACTGGAATTCCACCCTATGATTATGCTTGGGGTCGTCGTCAAGATTATGTGAATTTTACAGCAATGGCCTCCTTCTTTGTTGATCATTTAAATAGTTTAGAGGATCCTAGAAGACCATTTATTATGACCGAAGCCACGGAATTAGTGGATAACAAGATTGTTAAAATAGGATACAAAGGCATACCGGCGGGTCATTCTGGCGATTTATCTGGGATTAAATATAGTCCAAGTACACCAAATGGAGATTTAATGTATCCTAATGTAGTTGGTACTCCGATAAAGGAAATCATCATGCCTTATTCAGAGGTTGAATTTATCAAGGCAGAGACCTATTTAGCCTTGGGACAGACTGCAGAAGCAAAGGCGGCATATGAAAAAGGAGTAAAAGCCTCCATAGAACAATATGGTGGGGTTCTTCCAGCGAATTACTTTGACAAGCCAGAGGCACAATTTAATGGGACATTGGAAAGAATTATGTTACAGAAATACTTGGGTTTGTTTATGGTAGACTATCAGCAATGGTTTGAATATAGAAGAACAGGTTTTCCGAAATTACCAAAAACAGAATTTATGCTACATGATGGGGTTATGCCATCAAGATTTATGTATAAAAATGAGGTAAGAAGATTCAACCCTACGAACTACGCAAAGGCAGTAGAACAAATGGGAGGTGATACTTACCATACCAAAGTTTGGTGGGAGAAATAATCCAATTACAAGAAATTTGATTGAAGGCTGTCTAATAATTAGGCAGCCTTTCTTTTTTATCCAAATTCTCATAAAAAGATAAGGTCTATAGGTGATGCTAAAAGAAAAAAGCGTTCCAAAAACTACCCCTATTGCATTTAATCAATGTTTTTCTTTCAAATTGTTTTCGAAATGATACAAACCGAATATTAATAAGGACAATTAAACAACATATTGGTAACATAAATTTAACATACCAAAATGGTAGAATTAAATTATTAGTCAATGCAATAACCGCTATCATTCAATTTTTTACCAATTTTATAAAAAATAGTTTAATGATTAAATATTGGTAAGTGGTAATGCCTAATGGATTGGCATTGATATCATTAATAAGACATTAACAGAGTAAAAACTATCTAAATAAGGTTTTGACACTGCATGAAAAACATTTATAGATAACAAAAAAAGGATCTATGAAAAAATTATTACTAGGATTATCATTCCTACTGGCGATTGCCATTTTTGCGGTATCATGTAGCAAAGAAGACAATGGAAACGATGTTGTTTTACCGAGTAAAGCGAACAGTTTTTTATCAACAAGCTTTAAATTTAAAGGAGCTAAGATTGTTAAATTGTCCAAAGTAACTGATAACCTAACGAAGAAAGAATTTGAAGTTATCCTTGACAACGGGATTAAGATTGAGTTTGACAAGGATGGTAATTGGGTTGAAATTGAAGCTGTAAAAGACGATGGTACAATTCCTTCAGAATTAGTTCCTAAGGATATTCTAGACTACGTTTCAGAGCATTATTCTGGACCAGGAATTAATAGTATCGAGATTGAGGATGATGGGTATGAGATTGAATTAACGGATGGTACGGATTTAGATTTCGATCTTGAAGGAGTTTTCATCAAAGTAGACAAATAAGGTCTTTCATAGCCTTTGAAACTTTAACATAATCCCCAGTAATCCTGGGGATTTTTTATTTTCCAATGAATTCAAATAACTTAGGGAAAATATTTTTCTTTGCCTTTTATGGATTTTCGCAATTATCGTCATTTTTCAGTCAACCTGCTTAAAACAAGGATTATCTCATTAATTTTGGATAAAAATTAGGCATTTATACAATACAGTATGGATTATGAGCTTTTAATACCAAAGATTGTTGATTATTTAAGAAAGATTGCTTTCGAGCATAAGGCTGAATTTTGCTTTCATAATGACGAGCATACCAAGGATGTCGTTCTTGCGGTTAAGGAAATGGCGGATCATTATGCCTTGGATGCAACAGATAGGTTTGTGGTCATCTGTGCGGCATACTTTCATGATATAGGCTATATTTTTGGTGGTGCAAAGGGGCATGAAAAGCGTAGTGAGGAAATTGCTGAGAACTTTCTGAAAGAGAATCAAGTTCCTGGAGATGTTATTGAAAAAGTAAAGTCCTGTATTTTGGCGACCAAGATGCCTCAGTCTCCACGGACCCTATTGGAAAGCATCATCTGTGATGCAGACTTATTCCATTTGGGGACAAAGGATTTTGATGGTCGGAATAAATTGATGCAGAAGGAAGCTGAATATGTTAAAGGCATCAAAATCGACAAATCAGATTGGCGGGATAGAACCATCAAATTAATGGAAAATCACGTCTACCATACAGATTATGCTCAAAATAAATTAAATGCAGGAAAGTTGGAGAACCTTGAATCCCTGATTAGAAAACAAAAGAAGGGCGAGGCAAAGCAAGGAGAGGATACAGATAGGTTGAAAAAACCAGAACGTGGGATTGAAACTATGTTTAGAATTACCTCTGCCAATAGCCAGCGATTAAGTGATATGGCGGATAACAAATCCAATATCCTCCTGACAGTTAATTCTATTATTCTATCCATCATTGTCGCAGTATTACTCAAGGCCTTGGACAGCAACTCACACTTGATTGTACCTACAGTCTTACTAATGAGCACATCGGTTTCTACGATGGTTTTAGCTATCCTGGCTACGATTCCAAAAATTCCTAAAGGTCATTTTAGCCCTACGGAAGTTCAGAACAAATCAGTTAACCTCCTGTTTTTTGGCAACTTCTATAAAACCAAATTTGAGGAATACCAAGAGGCTATGAACAAAGCAATGGATGATAAGGAGTTTTTATATGGAATGCTAACCAAGGATGTTTATTCCCAAGGAGTCGTTCTGGGCAGAAAATACCAATTGCTCCGATATGCCTATGCTATATTTATGGGTGGATTAATTCTTTCAATCGCTGCATTTTGCATTGCAGTACTTTTCGCAAAATAATGATGGGATATAAATTTTTATTGAGTTTTTTGATGGTTTCAAGTTTGGCTGCTTGTCAAACACAGACGCGAGAAACAACTTACAATGACACGGACCAAGTAAAATCAGGTTCATCGGAACTATATGCTAAGAAGACCTATACTCTTCCAACAGAACTGAATGAAATTTCAGGGATGACCTTTCTATCAAACAGTGATGATATAACGTATGTTATTCAAGATGAAGATGGAATTGTCTTTACCTATGATCTCAAGAATGGTGTTATCAAATCACAATTTGAGTTTGGTCCCGATGCGGATTATGAAGAAATTACTACAGATGGGGAATACTTTTATGTGCTGCAAAGCAATGGGACGATCTATAGTTTCCCGGTAACAATGGATATTGATCAAGGAAAAGTTTCAGTTTTCAAGGGTCTATTGGATAAAGGGGAATATGAATCGATGTCTTATGATTCAAAAACCAAAAGCTTGGTGGTGGTTTGTAAAACTTGTAAGCTAGACAAAGGTGAACCCAAGCTTACAGGCTATGTTCTGAATATTGCGGAAATGGGTGAAGTGAGTTTAAAGAATCCATTTTCGATTGATTTAAGTGGAATTGCAGAGATAGATTCCAAAAACATTGAGTCATTGAAGCCTTCTGCAATCTCTAAAAGGAATTCTGGCAATCAATGGTATCTGTTGTCATCGATTGATAACCTTTTGTTAATATTAGATGAGAATTTTGTTCCAAAGGAAGTTCATCGTTTCAAGAAAAAACAGTTTGAACAGCCTGAGGGGATTAGCTTCAATAATCAGGATAAGCTTTTTATTAGTAGTGAAAAAGGGAAATCGAAGAATGCATTTATTTATCAGATTAACTTAAATTAATGAGAAGGCTTTTTTACATATTACTTTTATTTATTTATCACTTTGCTTCTGCACAGGAGATTGATCAGCGATTAATCATTTTTGGAGATGCTGGGGAGATAAATACCAAACAAAGTTTCTTGATAGAGAAGGCGAACGGGTTACAAATTCCGACGAAAACGAGAGCTTTTTTCATTGGGGATAATATTTATCCGGAGGGCATGGGATTAACAAGCCCTGAGAAGGAAGAAACTGCCGAGATTTTAAAATCTCAATTCGAGGGCTTCCGTAAACTGAATGTACCTGTATATTTTTTAGCGGGGAATCACGACTGGGATAAATCTGGAAAGAAGGGATTAGCGAAAGTAGAGGCTCAAGCAAATTACCTCAACAATTATGGGGATTCGGGATTGCATTTCCTCCCTAAAAAAGCTGGGACATTAGGTCCGGAGGTACTAAACTTGAATGAAAAAACCATCGCTATAGTTTATGATAGCGAATTTTGGCTTTTTCCCTATCATAACCGCGATGTTGAGCTAGAAAAAGAAGCATTTATTCAAAAAATCAAAGAGATTCTAGAAGATAATAAGGACAAAACGGTTTTGATGATTTCACATCATCCCATGGTATCTTATGGGGATCACAGTTTAATCTACAGCTGGAAAGACCATATTTTCCCTTTAACAGACATTAAGTCATCCTTGTATATTCCCCTTCCGGGAATTGGATCGCTCTATCCCCTACTGCGAAGTCATGTAATCAAATTTGCTGAAGATTTAAAACATCCAATCTACCAGGATTTGATTAATCGCGTTACGACAGTTTGTGAAGATCATCGTAAGGTCGTTTTTATCTCGGGGCATGATCACGGGCTTCAATATATAGAAAAGGACAAAATTCGTCAGGTGGTGAGTGGATCGGGTTCCAAGCAATCTGACATCCATAAGCGCGAGCCATTGAAGTATGGATATAACAAACAAGGATTTAGTATAATTGATATTTTAGACAATAATCAATTGCGATTAACCTTCTATATCGATAATCCTAAAGACTCCTTGACTAAATCATATGAGACTATCATCGACTTCAACGTCACGAAATAGTTTTGCTACCAATCCAATTTTATGTTGCTGAAAACCGTACAAATTGATAATGATATACTGCAAGATGGGAACCTTGAGGAGAATCTATCTTTATGGCCATTCCTAAACTATCTGACTAAGACTACCCAGGATTCTGGAATGTTGATCCCCAAATTGACGGAGGATATCATCCGAAAACAAATGGAGCAATTTGGAGATATCAATTCTGATAATATTTCTTCATTTACTGATGTTTTCGAGGTCATCTATCATTTAGCAAAAGGTGTACCGCTTGATAAGAATATCAAATGGGGCTTGGGATTTCCGATTCCCGATCGAGTATTTTATGGCACGGATGCGTTTTATGAGTTGGTAGAAAATGATTTTAAGAAGATCCTCTCCTATTCAAAAGTTAGTTTTTGGGATATTGAATTTACCAACAAACAATTATTCCAACTCGTATTAGGACGGCTGTATAATATTGGGCCTTTTAATACAAAACTGAGGTATGTTAAAAAAGCAGGTGTTTTTGACCGTTATTATGAACTTGATATCGATTATACCTTTGTAGAAATTGAGGTGAAGGGAGAAATACCAAAGATTGACCTTACGCCTTTGAAGAATAAGGAATCATTGGATTATGATGATCTAGCACCGATATTGAAGGAATTCGATCTCAGCAAGTTTATTTTCTCTGGATTTACCATTTGTACCATCAAGGATTATCAGCAGGAGTTTCTTACGGAAAGTTTGCAGGATTTGGTCAATAACCTAAGTATCTATAAGGGTGCTGATGGATTGGGCAAGTTAAATAAGATCTTAAGAGGAATGCTTTCCATTGAAGATATTCAAACATCATTTTATCCCATCTTAAAATTAAATGGTGCGCCAATTCTATCCACTGAACTTGCGAAGAATAGCGTTATTCTGAGTGATGAATTGTTCTATGAGCATTATTTTAATCAGGGGGAGCTTCTCCAATTTATGGAGAATCCAACTATACTTTCCTTTGGGGTTCTAGAAGGATTAGAATCTGAGGATAGCAAATTAAAGAACAGCTTGAAACGAACTGGCATATCCTCTTACGTTTGTTTTCCATTAATCCATAATGATAATCTTGTTGGAATATTTGAGGTTTATAGTCGAAACGGAACGCAACTGACTAGAAACATGTTGGTTCAGGTTCAGTCCTATTACAGCTTAATGGCTCAGCTGGCCAATGAAATTGTCTATAGCTTCAAAAACGAATTGAACAATGTAATTCTTCATCAATATACTGCCCTACAACCTGCAGTAGAATGGAGGTTCAATCAGGTTGCGGCGGAATATCTGGGTGAATTATTAAATAATCAGTCCGAGCCTGAGCCTCCAAAAATAGTTTTCAAGCAAGTCTATCCGTTTTATGCAGCGGTAGATGTTAAGGATTCAAGTTTTCTACGTAATAAATCATATCGGGATGATCTGATGATTCGGATTGGTTATGTTGAGGAGTTAATCGAAAGAGCCGAGAAGCAATTACAATTTAATATTGACTCTAATTTCGAGGAGCGATTTTTGGAAACCAAGAAATGGATTAGTGGTCCTAATTTGGATCATTATCTCTTGGATACCCTTTCATTTTTTCAGGAAGATGTTTCCAACTTCTTGGATTCACTCGAAAAGAAACATCCTGAGGTTCTTTCGGATCTGAGGGAGTGCCGCAGAAAACTAAGCTATAGTCAAAATGAGTTGCACTCAAAAAGTCAACAATTTGAAAATTCGCTGCAGAAGCTGAATCAAACAATCAACGCGGAATTAAAGAGATTCAATAGTAAGGTCCAAGAAATCTATCCATCTTATTTTGAATCTTTTCGTACTGATGGGATTGAATATGACCTTTATGTTGGGCAATCTATTTCTCCATTAACTCCATTTAATCCGAAGTTATTGCGGGATTTTAGAAAGGAACAGATTATCAATATTTCCAAGATTGGTCAACAAACCCAACGATTGAAAAAGAATCTGGGTATACCCCTTGAAACGACACAATTGGTCTTTATCCATCCGAATCCAATAGACATTAGTTTTCGGGAAGATGAGAGGCGATTTGATGTAGAAGGGTCCTACAATATCAGGTATCAGATCATCAAAAAAAGAATTGATAAAGCACTCATCAAAAACTCATCGGAAAGATTGGTTAAACCAGATACGATAGCTATTGTTTATAGTAGAAATAAGATTGCCAAAGAATTGAGGGCCTGCTTAAAAGAGGTTTCAGAGTTAGGGTTTATTCAACCGGAGATAGAGGAACTGGAACTAGAAAACTTACAGGGGATCAGTGATTTGAAAGCCATGCGTGTCAGAATAAAATTTGAAGAAACTAGTTATTAATCCATGCATATTCCATTTAGAATATATATTTTCTTAATCCTATTTTTTATTACTGGAAATCTACATTCGCAATCAAAGGATAGCATCACGACGGTTATAGCACCAGAATATGATCAGGTTTCTATGATACATCGCTATTGGTTGGGCGATAGCTATAGAAAGCTGTACAATACGCCGGTTAAGATGCGGATTATGGATTTATCTAAAGAGAAAGGAGGATTGAATATTGTCAAGTTGGGTGGCGGTATGCAAACTCAATCCTTGCGTTTGCTGGATGGCAATGGTGCGGAATGGGTATTGCGTTCTATTCAGAAATATCCGGAGCGGAGTTTACCTGAGAGCCTGCGGAAGACTATTGCAAAGGACATTGTTCAAGATCAGATTTCCATTGCCCATCCATTCGGAGCATTGACTGTCCCGACTTTTAACACTGCATTAGCAATACCGCATGCGGCTCCAGAATTGGTTTATGTCGCGGATGATCCTCGATTAGGTGAATTCCAACCCATATTCAGAAATAGACCGTATATGTTTGAGCCTCGGATGCCTTTTGAGAATGAGAAAACAGACAATACACTGAAAGTTATTTCCAAGGTACTGGACGATAATGATACTAAAGTTGACCAAAGGCTTACCTTACGTGCTAGATTATTGGATTTTGTGCTGGGTGATTGGGATCGGCATGAGGATAATTGGCGTTGGGATCCTGAGAAAGAAAAAGGAAAGAAAATCTATTCGCCAGTTCCTCGAGACCGTGATAAAGTATATTACAAAACATCGGGAATCTTTCCGGTCTTGCTTTCATACCAATGGCTAAAGGCGCATTTACAGCCATTTAGTCCACATATCAGAAATGTTGCTCATTGGAATTTTAATGCTAGACACTTTGATCGTTTTTTCTTGAATCATTTGAATGAATCTGACTGGAATGAAGAAATTCAAATCCTTCAAAACACATTAACCGATTCATTAATCCATCGGGCGATGCTTCAAATGCCTGATACCATTGTGAAATTAAGTGCTGAAGAACTTGAAACTAATATCAAGTCGCGAAGAGATGAGCTGCAAAGCGCAGCAACAGACTATTATCATTCCTTGGCAAAGGTTGTTGATCTTCCCTTGTCTGCTAAGCGAGAGTTCATCGACATTGATTTTCAAAAGGACGGGAGTATCAGCATTGACATTCATAATAAGAAGAAGGATGGAACAGAAGGTGCTAGAATATTTAAACGTAGATTCCATCCCTTGGAGACCGAGGAAATCCGAATCTATGGAATGGCTGGGGAGGATGAGTACAAGCTGCATGGCAAAGGAAAATCGCCTATTAAGCTAAGGATAATTGGAGGTTCAGGGCATGATATATACAGCGCAACGGATGCTTTCAGCAATGGAAGAAAGACCTATTTATACGATAGCAAAGTTGACAAGAGCAATACGTTTAATAGTTTAGGAAATATTCGCTATCGGCTTAAGAATGATAGTTCTGTACATCAATTTCAATATGACAATTTTGTCTATGACAGGAAAGGCGTATTAGTGAACTTTAATTACGGAATTGATCGCGGATTAATAATTGGGGCTGGTTATCTGATCGAGAACCAAGGATTCCGAAAGAGCCCTTATGCCTACCGCCATGAGTTTATGGCGAGCTACTTGACTGGAAGGCAATCCTTTATTTTTGAATACAAAGGGAATATCAAAAAGCTCGTTGGAGAACAAGATTTAGCAATTGATTTTAGAGCATTAGGACCATTTAATCAAAGCAACTTTTTTGGTTATGGAAATAATTCAATCTATAATAAGAGTGAGGAATTTGAGATATCATATTACCGAAATCGATATGATTTAATAAACACCGATATCTTTTTAGAATATTCACCGTTGGAAAAACTAAAGCTTTTCTATGGGTCAAGCTCTGAGTTTTATACTAGTCGGATGAAGAACAATATTGAAAAGTTTTTCAACGATTTTAATCTTTCACATCCTGAAGAAAATATTTTCGACAGTAAATTCTTTACTGGAGCGACAGTAGGCTTCGATTATGATAGCCGAGATAATAAAAACAATGCTAAGAAAGGGATTCGTTTATTTTCAAGGTTCGATTGGAAGGCAGAGATTAAAGGTTTGAAAAGACAATTTACATCTTGGGACAATTCCTTAAGCTTGTATAAAACCATCTTTAATGACCACCTTACCCTTGCAAACCGGACCGGAGTTCATACTGTTTGGGGCGACCCTTATTTCTATCAACATGCGCAGATTGGTGGCGAGCGAAGCTTAAGAGGATTTAACTCACAGCGTTTTACAGGCAAAACAGCAGTTTATAATAATTTGGATGCCAGGCTTAAATTATTTAGTTTCAGTTCTTATTTGGTCCCAGGAACAGTTGGATTAATTGGGTTTTATGATGTGGGTCGTGTTTGGATGCCGAATGAGCAGTCTGATCAATGGCATATGGGAACCGGTGGAGGAATTTATTTTATGCCAGCTGATTTGATGACCATCCAAGCAACCGTTGGGATGAGTAAAGAAGCAGTACTTCCTTATATTCGAATAGGCTTATCTTTTTAATAGTATTCTATTTTTTCATTGCCTCGACTTTCATTTCATCGGGTAGTTTTTCGATAGCATATCGCAAAGCCGTTCGAGGCATTTTAGATTTATGTTTCATTACATAATCAAAAACTTCCTTTTCATAGGCTTTGCTAGTTTCCTTCAGCATCCATCCATACCCCTTTTGAACCATATCATCAGGATCCATCATCAGGATATCAGCAATATGAAAAACATCCTCCAGATAATAACCTTTTTTACCCGGCACAACTAAACTTACCGCAGCGGCACGCTTGGTCCAGCGATTTTTGGATTTAGCCCAGGTCTTCAACACATTTACATTTTCTGGAAATTGAATTAGATTATAACCAATGGTCGTACAGCAAAGTGTATCGCAATCTGACCAATTGTTGACATATAGATTGACCCAGTTTTCATAGATTTCCATGTCTTTCGCTTCGTATTGTTTGCGGATGGATTTGGTGATGATACAAGCAATATAAGCTTCTTCAAAGATCTTGGATATCCAAAGCTCGTTACAAAGGGAAAAGATCTCCTGCTTAGGTTCTTTCTTGATATCTTGATAAACCTCCTTGCCGATTTTCCGTACGATTTCAATGGGCACACCATAACGCTTGGCTCCTTCACCTTCTTTAAAAAAACGAGTCATGGCATCTGAGGTAGTCTTATCAGCATTGTCCATTAAGGTTTGCCGGATATCAAGCAAAAGATCTTTCATGGGATCAAAATTAATTATAACCTGGCAAAAACCTTAAATTGATTATTCAAACTTTAATTACAATTAATTGGCTTTAATAATCTAAGTTAAATAACTAACACCCAAACATAAGGAAATAATTTTTGTTGTAATTTTGTATAATCAAATTACCACAAAAAACCTATGAAAAGAAGAACCTTTATCAACTCCTTAGGTATTGGCTTTGCCTCCTCCCTACTCTTAAATTCCAATGGATATGGAAATCCTTTGTCGGAATTATTCGAATTGGCAGCAGACGAGAGGGAACTAGCTGAACATACAATAGATAGTATTGTCTTTTCCAAAGTAAAACTAAACTATCCTAGACTGGTTGGAAAAAATGCCAGACTAGACCTACATGGTCATGGGCCTGAATTAGACATCTGCTGTTTGAGAACGGATCAAGGAGCAATGGGTTGGGCATCCCTTCGTGGATCAAAAAAAGATGCCGAACAGTTGATCCCTGAGTTAGTTGGTAAAAAAATATCGGATCTCTTTACCCCCAAAGCTGGGACCCTCTCTGAAAAACATATGGCTTTTGACATGGCCCTGCATGACCTAGCCGGTGTCGTTCTACAGAAACCTGTCTATGCTTTGCTTGGCAAGAAAGATCCTTTTATCACCAAGTATTACAGCGGCATGATCTATTTTGACGATCTAGAGCCAAAGGATAAACCTGCAGGAATTGATAAAATCCTAGAAGAGTGTCTTTTCGATTATGGTGTGGGATACAGACAGTTTAAGTTAAAAATAGGACGTGGAAATAAATGGATGCCGAAAGCCGAAGGTATGCAAAGGGATATCGAGGTCACTAAAGCCGTTGCGGCAGCATTTCCAGATTGTGAGATCCTGGTCGACGGAAATAATGGCTTTACGAGTGATGAGTTTATCCAATATTTAAAAGGGATTGCCGGGGTTAAGCTTTTCTGGATTGAAGAGCCTTTCCATGAAACGGTAGAAGACTATAAAAAGCTTCGGGACTTTGTCAAACAGGAAAAGTTGGACACTTTATTGGCAGATGGAGAAGCAGATCCAGACCAAGCCTTCCTCCAGAAACTCTTTGAACAGAAACTCCTGGATGTACAGTTGACTGATATTGAAGGATTAGGCTTTACCAATTGGAGAAGGATGATGCCTGAACTGGTAAAGACTGGCACCCTCGCCTCTCCACATGCTTGGGGTTCATTACTTAAAACCAATTATACAGCGCATTTGGTTGGTGGTTTGGGCAACACCGTCACCATTGAAGGCGTAACAAGCAGTTCAGATGATATGGACCTCACGGCCTATGCGGTAAAAGACGGAAAATTAATTCCGCCTGATCTACCGGGTTTTGGTATGCAGTTATTGAAAACCATATAGGATAAAGACAGCTTAGTTTTTGGAAATTTTAAGGTCTTTGAACCATAGTATTATTCCTAGTGGGCATTTCGCTATATGCGATTAAAAGGTCTTCGAAAGATCTTTGATATAAATATTCCTGAAATCTACAGGCTGCCCTTCACTTTGCAAAGCAATAAAGCCGCTGCTCAATAGTTTACCATCAATTTTAATCTTTGGGTCGAAACCATTGGCTGTACCACCACCGATTTGAGGTTTTGAATATTCTAGGACAACATCTCCTTCAATAATATGTTGGATCAAGGAATCTCCAAGGACAATAAGCTCGGCTTTTACCCATTGATCTTTATCATATGTTTTAGAAGTAGAATTCAAACAATGCGAGGCTGCGATTTTACCTTGATACACCACATTAGTTCCAGGAGAACACATATTTCCTGTAGGTCTTGGTTCTCCATCGCCTAAGCCTGCCAAGAGTTGCATTTCTACCGAGATTGGCCAATCTTGCTCTTTCAACATGGTACGAGGATCTTGAGAATGGAACATTACTCCACTATTTAATAAAGTGTATTCCGGTGCCCCACGTTGTAGTTCGCCAGCGAATTTATATTCAAACTTTAAATGGTAATATGAAAAAGGAGTTTTATAATAAAGATGTCCAAATTGATCATTAAAGTCTTCATATTGGTCATATCTAATTTTAATAATTCCATCCTCTACCCGAAAAGTATTTCCAAAATTCTCACCTACTTCATGGTGATGAATCTTAACAAACCAATCGTGGATATCCTTACCATTAAATAGAGGTTTCCATTCCCCTATATTTTTTTGAGAAACATGACTTTTACAGCCCATTAAAGCTAGGCAGACAAACAATACGGCATAAATACTTTTTTTCATGTAATTGGTAATTAGGTTGATTTCATTGCAATATACAGGATTATTTTGGAAGGTATCCTTTATTCATTACAACTTTTATTTTCTAAAATGGAAAATATTTGATTTATTAAATATTCTCCATTTTTTATGCTATTTGATACCCTTTATCAACTCGACAAAAACCTTCTGATTCGGACGTTCCTTGGCTGAATAATAAATTTTATGTCCATTAATTTCTTCAATTAATACAATAGGTTTTTTATCAGAATTGATGAGTAAAGTTATCTCTTCACCATCCTCAGTTTTATAAGCTCCTTTTTTAATTTTCTGAAGAGAAAATCCAGTGGTTTTAACTTTTATATTCGGCAAGGTATCAACAAGAGAAATAGACTTAATTTTAGACTTTTCAATTTCACGTCCATAATCTCCAGTAAATTTTATCATCTCTTTTTCAACAATGACTTGGTTTTCCTGTAAGGAATAAATAAACATACCTCCAATAGCTACAAAAACTGCAAGGATAAAAACCATAACCACAAAAGATTTAACTCGGTCTTTTTTATTAGGAACCTTGTAAAACTTATTGGTCTTCCAGATTAAAAAGCAATAGGCAATCAAGGGATAAGTAGACATAAAAACCCCTGTCCATTCAGGATTAATCAAATAATAAAGGAGTAGGCCTATGATTAATAGAGTTCCGCCCAATATTAAGTGAACCTTTCTAAAATAGGGCACAAAGGAATTGATATCAAAATTTTCCTTCTCCTCTACAGACATGCTATTATAGCCTGATAGCAAGCTATCGGCATTTTCAGTGTTTAAGAGAAATCCAACTCCTACAAAGATTAAACTGATGATAATTAGGGCGATTAACATTCGGCAAATAATTAGATTTCACAAGATAAATAAAAGACTTAATATCCAAAACATAGAAAAGTCTGAGTATTACGGTTTCCCATAAATACACTACGGCTTATTGACTAATTTGCGGCACAAATTGACTCAATCTACCAAATTATTTATTAACATATGCGGCTATACTATTATGTAAAGGATGCTGAAAAAGTAGGACCTTATACTCTTGAAGAGCTAAAAAACAAAAATATTTATCGGGATACCTTGGTGTGGTACCAAGGATTACAAACCTGGGAACGAGCAGTTGAAGTGGATGATCTAAGACCCCTCTTCAATCCTAATACTCCACCCCCAATCAATAACATACAGCAAAATCTACATCAGACCAGTAATCAGGAAAAATCAGTTATTCCGCAAGAACCCCAAGGTTATTTCTCGGATCCATTTGGTTTTGAAGGCAGAATTCGAAGATCTGAATTCATAATTAGTTTTATTATCTGCTCGATATACCTGAGTATAATTGGTGAAATACTAGGAGACCCCTACAGTGCAAATGTCGATGACAGCGAAGTATTTACCTTTCTATTTCTGATTATTCCAGCTATGTGGTTTGGAAGTGCCCAAGCAGCGAAAAGGAGCCATGACATCGGGAATTCTGGATGGCTTCAACTAATTCCATTTTATATTTTTTGGTTGGTATTCGTAGATGGTAAGCCCTTTACCAATCAATATGGTCGTAATCCAAAAAAATAATAGGGTACTATTCTTTATTAAAATATTTGTTTACAAACTCCATACCTCTTGTCAAAAGTTCGTAACCTACAAGATGAATAATAGTGAGACCAAGATTCTTGATTTTGCGAATATTAATCTTTAACCAATCTTTTTCAAACCCAGTGAGTTTGGCAATACCAATGGCATGTAAATTTGGATTGTTTTGTATTGCCAAAAGCACTGTTTTGGTCCAAGGACCATGATTACTGAATTTATAAAATCGAGCAAGTTTATTTTTTAAGTCCTCGAATTCCGAGTCTGTTAGTTCTATTTCATTTCTCAATTCAATTCGAGGGTCTTCAGAATGATAGCTAACAGCGATTTTATAAATCGAACCTATACTCTTTCGAAAAAAAGACTTTAACAAGTCTTGCTTATTTGTATATCCTGATTCAACCGCATCTTGATCATTGATATCTTCTTCACTTACTATATTGATTTCACCAATTTTAATCTGACCAACGGCAGTATTAATTATACTACCACTATTGACTGACAATTTAAGCCATTTCCAATATGCATAGGCAATTTTACCAGTCTTTATTCCATTCAGTTGTTCTAGTTTAAATAACATCAGATTAATATTTTAGAGGAGAGATCATTATGAATTGGAATAATTATTTCCTACTTATAAAGGAGATACTTTTTACGCATCTTTTTATACTTATCTATCCCTGGTTGCCATGTTTTTCGGATTTCCTCTTCACTCATTCCAGTGCGGATTTGATCCTTAAATTCTGATACTCCTGCGAGATAATCTATATTCCCGATTTGGCGATGAAATCGTTCAAAAAACTGATTTTTATTGGGATGTTTGGCATAAAGTTCTATCATCCATTGCAGGTTAATCTTTTTAGACTTTACCAACTCTTCAAAATTAATATTTCGAAGATCAAGGCCATAACATACCTGATCTTGATAAAGGGGATCCTCTGCCCGACCAGGCATCGAAATCGGAGTATAATAAAACTCATAAATCCCTTTATACATTGGACCTCCAACAACCGTAAATGGGAAGTCTGTACCACGTCCATGATTTAAAGAAACACCTTCAAATAAACAAGTAGTTGGGTATAGTAATATACTTTCAGGAGTATTGAGATTTGGTGAAGGCCGCACAGGCAATTTATACAACATACTATGCTTATAATTTTCATTTCTCACAACACTTAGATTACATTTTAAACCATTTCCTAACCAACCTTCTCCATTAGCCATTTGTGCGAATTCAGCAATAGTAAGACCGTGAACAATAGGGATAGGAAACTGTCCAATACCTGATTTATTTTTCATGTCCAGAATAGGACCATCAATAAAATAAGCGTTCGGATTAGGACGATCCAAGATAAGCATCTCTTTTCCATTTTCAGCTGCAGACTGCATCACATCCCGTAAAACATTGATATTGGTATAAAAACGGCAACCAACATCTTGAATATCATAAACCAAGATATCTACATCGGCTAGGTCATCCTTTGTAGGTTTTCTTTTGTTACCATATAGGGATACAATTTTGACTCCTGTATTTGCATCTACCTCGTCGCCAACTGCTGTACCATTGCTAGCATTCCCACGAAATCCATGCTCAGGGCCAAATACTTTTACAATATTGATTCCACGTCGAACCAAACTATCTAATAAATGTGTTTCTCCAATAACAGAAGTTTGATTAGCAATCAATGCAACCCTCTTACCTTCAAGCTTTGGAATATATTGGTCGGTTCGCTCAGCGCCAACCTTAATAATATCATTGGAATAATTAACCTGACCAGTTAATTTACTGCAAATAATAACCATCGCCAGGATTAGGTAAATAATCTTTTTCATAGCACTAAATATACTAAGAATCAACAAAATGTGTAGATTTCTTATTTCCGAAAAGAAAATTGAACACTCAAAAACCAACGGGTAGTAAAAAAAGGGAATAGATTTCAATATCTATTCCCCTTTTTAATTATGGAATTACTTTCATCACGCCATTCATTATTCGCCAATGTCCCGGAAATGTACAAGCAAATGGATAATCTCCTGGTTCACTCGGCACTTTGATATTCAATTCGTAGGAACCTGCTGGATCAATCAGAGAGGTGCTAAATAACACATCTGCCGAATTAGGGATGTATTGAAGTTCAATTGCATTGCTTTGTGTCGCCAATTTATCTGCGGCCTCCCCAACCCGCTCCAAACTACCTGGTTTTAAGATCAACATATTATGTTGCATATGATCAGGGTTCTCAAATATTATTTTCAGATTTGAGCCTGCTTTAGCTGAAAAGTTAGTAATATCATATTTCATTTCACCCACGACAGCCTTAATCTTTAATACTTTATCGGCTTCAATGGTATTACCTTCTGCACCGACGGCCTTATTCATTGCAATTAAGCGGCTATCTTCCAGGACCCCTGTAAAGTTAAAATCCTCAGGAAATTCACCGGCGTTTCCATTCGGATCTTGAGCCGATTCTTTCGTGGCACTAGCTCTTCCTACTAAAAGAAAACCGTCCTGTTTCTCTGGAAACAGACCTAAACTTTTACCTTCCGCTACTTTCACATCATCTACAAATAGTAACATCTTACCATCAGCAAGCAATGAAGTTTTAACTTTAAAATTCGGTTTAGTAAGTTTTTCCGATTGAATGATGGACTTATTTCCTTTTTGATTTACTCTAAGCTCTACTTTACCATCCTTGATATAAACAGCATAACCATCCCTTTTCGTACCATATGATAGTAGGGCTCCATTTAGAGGATGCTGATCCTTTTGACGAACGGTACTTACAAAGTGAATTTCACGGTTTGAAAGTTCAGGGATCTGTCTGGAACTAATAATCCCATCTCTCGAACTGTTAAGAGGTAAAACACTCATATTATTACCGGCAATAATTCTTTCCGCCAAGGAACCTGTAGCCTTTGAAAAATCAGGATGGCCAAACTTCGAATGGTATTCATGCATCATATTTGGTTGATGAAGGCTACCTGCAATCATCAAAGCATGGAATATCCATTTATCCTTTTCATTTTCAGGATCCTGCACGGCATCAAAAATCACTTTCGCAACCTTTTGACTAGATGGAGCTTCTGATAAAGCTAAAATAGCCGCTAATCTAACGCGAAGATCCTTGTCTTGAACAACCCCTGAGGATATCAATTCATCGATAACCTTGGCATCTTTAGGTAAGGTTTGTATGGCCGCCCTTCTCACTCCTGCAGCAGGATGTTTGAGAGCCTTAAGAACAACTGAAACACTAGGACTTTCTCCATTCGATAATAATCCTAAGCCCTTTAAGGTCCAGATGGCGTGAATGGCAGCACCATTGACATTGACCTGATCGACCGACTTATCATTGATAAGCTTATGTAGATCATCAGCAACAGATTTATCAGCAGCTTCTACCAATAATCTTTGCGCTGTTGTCCGCCAAAACATATTATCACTTGATAAGGCATCAACTAGGTCTGAGCCCTTTTTACCTTTTAAATTAAACTTCTTTTGTTTGGCAGCATCATCATAAACTAATCTATAAATCCGTCCTTTCGTATTATCTCGTAATGGATCGATATAGGCATTCCCAGGGCCGTTTTCGAAGCCTTGAGGCGTTGGGTTATGCTGGATAATAAAGTTATACCAGTCCAAGAACCATAACGATCCATCGGGTCCTACTTTAGCTTCCACAGGACCAAACCAGTTATCCGAACTCGCTACCATATTCCAACCATCACCCTTTTCTTTAAACCCAGAACCTGATGGCTCTAGGATATGTCGATGGATTAGGCGACCGGTTGGTTCAGCGATAAATGCTACCCGGTTCCAATATTCTTGAGGGAATGCACGTGCAGTATATAGATTATGACCTGATGCCGCTGTAAAGCCTCCAAATACATCCACTTGTCGCAGCTCCTTGGTCAACTCATGGATCTTGTAATGGGCATCTATTTTCTCAATTCCCCGCTCATTAACATTTGCTTTTTCATAGTATCGAGCTGAAATAGCCATAAAATTACTGTGCTCATTATTCGCGGTTGACAAGAAAACATCAAAGTCTTCAGAGAATCCTAATCCCCAAGTGTTATTACTGGTATTCCCTAAGAACTCAAAATCCTGAGCTTTGGGATTAAATCGATATGCCCCGGAACCAAATTTATAGGGTTTCCCAGCTATAGTGCCTTCAAAACCTGAATATCCTACGGTTCCCCAAATTTTGTTATCCAAGCCATATTTCAGGTTTGATGGACCAGCATGCGTATCAAATGTTCCCCATCCGTCAATCAGTACCGTCCTAACATCAGCTTTATCATCCCCATCGGTATCCTTTAAAAACAAAAAGTGAGGAGCCTGAGCAACAATAATTCCACCATCAGCAAAAACAAAAGAAGTTGGAATATTAAGCCCTTCAGCAAATACCGTGAATTTATCCGCCTTTCCATCATTATCTGTATCCTCACAGATCGTAATCCGGTCATCTCCTGTTCCTTTATCACTTTTTACTGTATTAGGATAATCCACTGTTTCTATTACCCATAGCCTTCCCCTTTCATCCCAATCCATTGAAATAGGCTTTTTAATGTCAGGCTCACTAGCAAAGAGCTCCAGGCGAAAGCCTACAGGTACTTGTATTAGTGTCTGCGATTGCACAGGGTCCAATGGTTGCTGATAGCGAGGAGCTGGATCTTTACGTTCGTAATTTGGCATCCGAGCTTTCTCATATTCTGGTTTCGCGATTTCATATTTCTTCATTCTTTCCACCGCTTTATCACCCACTGCCCAAAGAATCCCATTCTTCACTAACTGTAGAAATCCAGGGTTACGAAAGGTGCGTTCATCATGACCAAAAGCTGTATAAAACACCCGACCTTTTCCATGTTCCTTTACCCAAGTATATGGCTCTCTATGTGAACTATCCACACGTTCCATCAAGACATCAATATCTTTTGCAAGATGGTCATGAACGTAAGTTTCATCCCATTCGGTGACAAATGGTGATAATCCTTGCATAACAGGATGATCTGGCTTGATGATCTCAGCGCCAAACGAACCGCCTCCATGACTCTTGAATTGACCACCAATCAAGGCTACTACCTCATCGGAATTTCGGAAGCAATAGGATGCAGAATGGATATTAATATATCCTTTGCCTGAAGCAACATAATCCAACAATGCTTTTTCTTGTGCCGGACTAATTGTATCGTGGTTCGCATACAAAATCAAACCATCGTATTTCTTCAGATCCGGACGTGTCAAATCATCTGGGTCGATAGAATAAGTAATATTTATTCCATCATTAAAATACTCTTTCGCCAAGATATCGGCAAGCAGTTCTGAGTCATGGTGCTTACTATCATGTCCCAGAAAAAATAGTTCTAGTCTTCTAGGCTTGTTATCCTCAGTACATCCCAGTACCGACAAAACAATGCATAATAGAAGGCATATTTTTAAAATCTTATTCATTTTAAATAATATTGAGATATAGGTTCTTTAGTCAGCAACCTCCAATATATTAGGTTGTTTCCCAAGTAAATTCAGGTAAAGGAATAATCTCTCCCCCTTTCATGGCCGATTCATGCGCCAAAATACCAACGCAAGTAATATTTGCTGATTGTCGGGCATTTGGAAATGGCGACCTACCATCCTTCAAGGCGCTAATGAATTCATGAACTAAATGCGGATGCGAGCCTCCATGCCCACTTCCTTGTAAAAAAGATAGATGTTGATTCTCGCCTTCATCATAAACCCCTGCTCTTGTAAAATGCTGTATGGATTGCGGAAGTAAGTGCGCATAATCCGGGCAATTTACCTCTTCAGGAATTTCAGGTTCAGGTCTTTTTGCCACATGTAAAACCAAAGGTTCTCCTTCAATCAATGGCCATTCTACCGATTGCTTGGATCCATATACTTCAAAACTTTCGCGATATTGCCTCGCTGTATCAAATAAGGACCGATATACCTGGGCACTTAAATCTGAGTTCCTAAATTTAATATGTGCGGACTCGATGGCAAATGGAGAGTTATAATGTCCTACTAAATCCTCTCGAATTGTTCCTGACCCAAAGCATGACACATATTCTGCCTCATTGCGAGTTAGTCCCAGCACAGGTCCTACACAGTGTGTAGCATAATGCATGGGTGGAAGTCCCGGCCAATAGTTTGGCCAGCCATCCATATCTTGTTGATGACTCGCCTTTAGAAATTGAATCTTTCCAAGATCACCTTTTTCATAGAGTTCTTTCATAAACAGGAATTCCCGAGCATATAACACGGTTTCCATCATCATATAAGTAAGTCCTGTTTCCTCGACAGCCTCCACGATTTGCTGGCATTCTTCAACCGTCGTAGCCATTGGAACAGTACAAGCTACGTGCTTGCCTGCCCGAAGCGCCTTAATCGATTGCTCGGCATGATTTGGAATAGGAGTATTGATATGAACGGCATCAATATTTTCATCTTTCAGAAGTTCATCGTAACTGGTATATCGCTTTTCAATTGCAAAGGCATCGCCAATTTCATTCAGACTTTCCTCATTCCTTTGACAAATAGCATATAAGTTCGCATCAGGATGCTGTTGATAAATAGGAATAAACTCTGCTCCAAAGCCTAAACCAATAATGGCAACATTAATTTTTTCTTTCTTCTCCATTTCGTTCATTGATTATATTAATCTAATTGATTAGCAGCCCATTTTTTCAAAAATGCATGTCCATCACGCGCAAATGTATCTTGGTCTTCAGCAAGATTGCGCCAGATGCAGACTGCCCCAGCTAACTCCTTATTTTCTGGTGTAAAACTCTCAATCGATACCGCACCTTTATAATTGATGGCTAAAAGTGCCTCATAAAATGCTCCCCAACTTGCATTGCCTGTTCCTGGAGTCCCCCGATAATTTTCTGAAACCTGAACATGCAGCAATTTATCGCCTGCCTTACGGATAGCTAAACCGGGATCTGGTTCTTCAATATTCATATGGAACATATCAAGGCATATCTTTGCAGCTGGGTGATTGAGTTCATCAATCAATCGTAAAACATCAACTACGTTATTGATCAAATCAGATTCAAAACGGTTCAATGGTTCCAGTGCTAATTCCAAGCCTTTAGAAGTCGCCATCTCGCAAACCTGACCTAAATTATCAACCGCACGGTTCCATTCTGTTCTTCGCTGTGCATCCGGAACCATTCTTGCTTTTCCTACTGCAGAATACATCGGCCCTGCGAAAAAATTAGCACCCAAATCATTTGAGATATTCAAGCAATCTTCAATATATAAGAGGCCATTCTTTTGCAAATCTTCATCATCACTGGTTAAATCTCTACTTGGACCAAAGGCACCACAAACAATAGCTTGCAAGCCATTCTTTTTAAGTTCTTTATAAATCTTTTCGCTATCGATAAGTGTGGGATCCTCTACAGCAATTTCCACGACTTCATACCCCAAACTTGCTATTTTCTCAAACAAGTTTGCCGCATCCTCCGTTCGGAATGGAGAGGTCCATAACCATGTACTTACGCCTAATTTTACAGGTAATTGCATATTATCTTTTAAATAAATTAATGATTCTTAAAGGTTTATAGGCCATACAGTATAGCATTGTCCTTATCAAATGAAATAGAACATTTCTAAATCATTTTCAAGGCTGGTTTAAAATGGTTAATCCTAATACTCTAAATTAAGACTCAACAAGAATTTAACATACCTATTTAATGCCCAATGATGACTGTATTTTATCACAGATATTTACAAATAAGGAGTACAATGGATAACAATCAGACATTTACCCATAGAAAATCTTGATAGTTGACATCAAAACACTTAATTTTAATAATCCCCAAAAGCTATTTGAAGGGACAACCATTTATACTCCATCATGGATATCAACTTCAAAAAAACCGCAGTCCAGAAAACCAGGATTCCTTCATCTCGCATATTTTTTGTGCGAAGGCTTTCTGATAAGCATTTTGATACCACTTGGCATGCTCATTCGGAATATCAACTCTTTCTTGTTATTGAAGGATCGGGAACTAGATTTATAGGAAATACCATGAAATCCTTTGTAAAAGGAGACCTTTCTTTTATCGGACCCAATATTCCACATCTATGGCGTAGTGATGATATTTACTTTGATCCTCAATCAAAGAAAAACAGTGAGGGTCTGGTTATTTATATTAATGGTTCAGCATTAGAGAAATTCATAGAAAAAGAAGAGTTTAATCAGCTGAAGGTTCTGTTGGAAAAAGTAAGACGTGGAATGGAAATTCAAGGATCTACAGCAAAGGAAATTATCAAATTAATGAATGAACTCCTAAATCTACACGGTATGGAAAGCATCATTCATCTACTAAAAATCATGAATGTTCTAGCCAAAGGGAAGGATTATACTTTATTACATTATGATGAGTTCCAATATCAACCCAAAGATGTAGAAACTAACCGCATCAACATCGTCTATAACTATGCTTTAAATCATTTCAGAAATAAAATTACCCTAGAGGAGGTCGCCTCCCTATTAAATATGAAACCAACCTCCTTTAGTAGATATTTTAACGCCAAGACCTCAAAGACCTTTTCTTATTTTATTACAGAATTGCGAATCAAACATGCTTGTAAGCTTCTTTCAGTCGCCGAATCCAAGAATGTAGCACAGATCTGTTATGAATCAGGCTTTAATACATTATCCAACTTCAACAAACAATTCAAGACTTTAATTGGAATGACACCTATGGAGTATAGATTAAAATTTATGACCCTGTATTCTGAATAGTCTTTTCCACAATCTCCCTTAAAAAAGGCTTTGCCTGATAGTTTCTGTCATACAGCAATGGATAATCTGTTCTCCCTTTTATAGGCCAATTGTTTTTCCAGGAATCAGCATCAGTGACTCCCCAAAAGGTTACTCGATCAATTTTATCATGATGCTTTAAAAACAAGGCGAAAAAGTCTTTATAGCGTTGGGCTAACTTGCTTTCCACCTCCGCCGGCAATCCTTCTGAGTAAGGATTAAGTTGTTTATCATATTTAAAATTAGAACTGACTTCGGCACCTTGAGTATGATTAGGTGTTGGTAAAATGGAGATATCAAACTCAGTAATCATAACATTGACACCCAAGGTAGAAAATGCTAATATACTCTCTTCGAAATCACTTACAGCAGGGTATCCCAAACCAAGATGTCCTTGCATTCCTATCCCATGAATTTTCATTCTACTATCCTTGAGATTACGAACCATTCTAACAACCCCTTCCCTTTTTCCCTTCAAAAACATGGAATAATCATTATAATATAATTCAGCCTCCGGATCTGCCTCATGAGCAAACTCAAATGCCAAGCGAACAAATTCCTCACCTATGATTTGATAAAACTTGCTTTGTCGCCAATCTCCATTGTCCAATATTGCCTCATTAACGACATCCCAGCCTTTTATCCGTCCTTTATATCTTGATACAACCGTGTGAATATGCTTTCTCATCCTCTCAATTAAAACCTCCCGGGAAACTTCCTTGCCGTCTTTATCAATAAAGAACCAATCCGGAGCCTGTGAATGCCAAATCAAGGTATGCCCAATAATTCGCATTCCAAATTTCTCCCCCAGTTCTACAAATCGGTCAGCATCTTTGAAATTAAACTCCCCTTCTCGAGGCTGAAGATACATTGCTTTCATGCAATTCTCCGCTGTAATGGAATTAAATTGCGACTTAATTAATGCAGTAGCCTTTTCATCCCGCTCATAAATCTGTTTCAAGTTCAATGCTGCTCCAATGTCAAATTTCCCAGCAAAAGCTGATTTTAGAGATATCCCCGCAGACTTAGTTTGTGCTGCTAACTGATTAGCAATTATAAATAACAAAACAATAACTAAAAAAAATATGCTTTTGAATCTGTTCATAATTGATTGGAAATTATGCGGTTTATATTATTTTATTAGGATGTAGTGAGGGTGAAAAAGTTCAATATAAAAATAACTGAATTTATGTGAAATCCAATAAGGCTAAGAAAATCAAACGCAGTTAGTAGATAATGAGAAAGGAAAATTATTGGGAATTAACTTATAAGTATCCACAAAAAAAGCCGCTTCATTTTCATGAAGCGGCTTTTTGAAAAGTGACTACGCTGAGGCTCGAACTCAGGAGTCACGGATTAAGACAACAACAGAATTTAACTTATTAGATTCTGCATATCATTAGGGTAAAGCCAATACCACACTTTAAAGTATTATCGAGCAAAACTTTACCTTTTTTCCAAGCCTTAATATATCGAAAACGCAACAAATTCAGATAGATGGGTGCTGTTAGAACCTCCAGTAAGCATATTTAATCTTAGATAACGTGCTTTTGCAGGATTATTCAAGATTGTTGACTGCAAACCTTTAACAGCAGGGTCATGAGTACCATTTGCATGCAACATGAACCATGTTTTACCATCTAGGCTACCCTCGAGACTAAAAGTTCTGAAACCCGATGAATTATTATCATTCCTTGGTGCCAATTGAATTTTAGAAACGAGATATTCTGTTTTCATGTCAAACATTAACCAGTGTGGATATGGAAGATCCTCAGGCCAATACGATGAGTGCCATTTTGTATTCAGATTTCCATCAAGGACCCCTTCAGGAGTACCGGGACCTTCGCCAGGATATGATGATGAAGCCGTAGCAGTCCAATCTTTTCTATCAATTGCGACTTCCTCAACAACTCTGATATTGGTATCCTTCACCGAAGAAACCTTATTAAGACTATCCAATACACTAAGTTTTAAATTATAAACTCCCCTTTTTAAGGCAATAGACATTTCAGAAAATCCTAATTTATTCATTCCAGATTCATATTGCTTCCCGGATATATCAACCTTAATATTTACAGGAACTTTAGTTTGATTCTCCCAAAGGATAGTAATCTCACCTTCACCACCTAACATAGAAATTGACTCAAACACCGATCTTGAAGGATAAGGTTTAGCTGTAATTTTATAAATAAAAGGATTAGAGAAAATACCCTCCTTGTTCTCTGCTATTACAGTTAGATCTGTGGCTTTACCAATTTGAAAATTGTTTAATTTCAACACCTTGCTAAAATCTGTTACTGTAATACTATCTTTTTTACTGTCAGATTGATAAACCAGATGTAATTTTGAAACCCTTTCAGTATCGGTTTTTTCAAAATTAATTTCTACTGTTTCATTAAAGTCCGTTACGAAAGCCAGATAATCTGGTTTTACAGGTCTTCTATTGCTTTCAGCAGGATTTTCTTCAGCAATTTGCTTTGGAAATACAATGTCTTCTTCTTTACAGCTGACAACCAAGCTTAATAAAATCATTAAGAAGCTTGAAATTTTTAGAGTATGCTTCATGATATTATTTTAAAAATTCTATTTCAAAATTTGTAAGAAATGGTTTTCCCTCTAATGCCCAATTCTCCATTGGCGTTATTCCTAACCAATAAAGAGATTGGCTTGAAATATCCAAGTTCTGCATAAGGATCGCATTGGGATCCACATATGGTAGGTTATTGTTGGTTACTTTATATTGAAAATCACCCTGAAGATTGATATTAGGCATACCTTCAATCTTATTTTGTAAAACTCTTTTCCCATCATTTAATGGCCAAAATCCTTTAAGGTTTTTATATTTAGCATGTTCAGGAGCTATTCCTACTCGACGTGAGTTTGCCAAAATTTCTCCTTCAGTTAATACCGTATTCCAGATATGGACATCTGATATTTGAAGGTCAATAAATTCACCCAAAAACACATAAGGTTGAAATCCGAAAGTCAAAGGACTATTAGATTTTATATTTGCAATATTCAATCCGTCTGTTTTCTCAGATGCTTTTACACCATTAATATAAAGTGTTGCTTTCACGCCTCCATCCACTTTCTGAATAGTAGAACTGATATGTGCCCATTGATCATCAATTGACGCTGGACCAGCAGAAATTTCTATTGATTTACCGCCATCACCCATCCAAAAATGAACATTATTTCCTCCTCTAAAAAATGACCATCCTGGAGTTGATCCCGTTCTTCCATCCGTTTTACTTAAAAACGGAGGATATACATAACTAAAATTACCCTTGGCATTTCTGTTAACCTTAATTTTAGCTTCTATGGTCAATCCTGTTTCTGGATTTGGGTTATAATCCTGCTCATTTTCTGCAACATCATTTCTAGCCCTTACACCTTCTTTTGGCCCGTTCTCCTGACCATTGTAGCCATAAAAACGTGGCGAACTGATAATTTCAGGAACAATCTCCTGACCTTTTAAATCCTTTTGGTAATAAAGCGTGAAGATATTTCTTTCCTGAAAACTATCACCACCATACTCATTCTCAAGACCACCATGGTTAGAAGTAATGATAATCAGCCAATTTTCAAACTCAGCATTTTCACGAGACTCAACAGCCTTAACTACCTCATCAACATAAACATCTACTTTTTCAAGCGCCGTTTGATATTTACTGTTAGACATCAAAAAACCACCATTTTTGCCAGCTTCCAACACATCTGTAAATTGAAGTACAAATAAATCTGGAGCCGATTTCTTTAATAAATCAACAGCTGCATTTTTAACGGCTTCATCAGATTTATAATTATTTGTTTGGTCAGCATCCATTAACAGGATTGTTGCTAAACTTTCATGGCGAACCATGGCAACAGTACTTAATTCTGGCTGTTGGCTTTCAATTCTTGCAAACAAGGTTGGAGAAAACTCCAGTTCACCATGTGGATCATCTGGATTCTCAGTTGGAAGGAAATTCTCGTCCAATACATGATGTTTGCTTGAACTATAGCCTGTCATCATTGTTGTCCAAGTCGCAGCATCAGAGGTGTTTTCATCAGTTAGAGCTTGAAAGGAATATTTCCCCTTCTTCATTAAGGAGGCAATTTTTGCCGGTGTTTTCTTCTTCATCTCTTCCCCCACTAAACCGTCAATAGAGATCACCAACACTTTCCTTTTCACAGATTTTTCAGACTCTTGTTCATAGTCTTCAAAAATTTGTGGAGGATTATAATATTTTGTACATGAGTTACCTGATGCTAGAATTACAGCAGCAAGAACACAATATTTAAGAAATTTCATTTTCATAATTATTAGGTTAATTGATATCAAAGAAGGCCCCTAATTCTGCAATTGCAACATGCGGTTGTCCTACCCAGTTTTGCTCTGTGAATTCAAATCTTACAAAACGAACATCCTCAATTTTATCAAATTTTATTTCCTTACGATCAGCACGCGTAGGATCAGAATTAGATGTAGATAACCTGATCTCGCCCTGTAGTTTCCAGTTGTCATTTGTGGTTTCACGCGTATAAACTTTTGCTGATTTATGGAATGTAGCAGTTTGGCGATTCACAAAATAAGCCCCCCGAATACTTGTAATTGCACCCATATCCATATCTACATGGACTGGAAGTACTGTTTGTGGATTACATCCTGAATAACAGGTGTGCCAATAGGTAGATTTATCCCCGTCTTTCATTGCATCAATTTTTCCTGTACTCTCACCTGTAGCAGTAGCAGCATTCGATGTGTAAACGAAATCCAATGGGTCTAGGTCATATTTGCTCGGTAATGGATCTTCACCACCTTTATTTGTTAATGGATCATAAGTCCAAATAGTTTGAGACATAGGTGGGTATTTAGCCCTCATCTCGCGTTTAGCAATGGTACTGATACGAATCCCCCATGCATCAAAAAACCTGGTATAATCCTTACCTGTAAAGTCACATAATGCTCTATAGAAGAAATCACGTTTTGCTTCGTCTAAACCAAATCCATACTCTGTATTTCTTGCTTCACGATATACATAAGGCATAAAGTCCCATCCTGACTCCCCTTTTTTGCCTTTTGCTTTATTGAAGATCTGAAGAAACGGTACAATCTTGAAAAATGGATCCTGAGATTCTTTGTCAGCAATAATATTTTTCGAACCATCTCTCTTAGCATACTCAAGAGCTAATGGAAATTGTTCTGCCAATGCTGGATGTGTTGCTATACTAAAATCTTGATGACGGTTAGCCGTTTTGAATACAAATAAGTTGTTTGTGGTTTCCCCCAATCCATTCCAACTCCATGTTCCTGTCTGTTGATAGTTATGTCCTACCTCGTGGAAGGTTCCCCAGGCTCCGCCAGTTTTACCCATCAAGGCATCCCATTGAACAAATGTAGAATACCAGTATCTATCCATCATTCCAACCCATGGATTTCCGTTATGACCATATCCTACTACCGGCTGAATATCAAGTACCCCACGCTCTGGTAGATCTGGATATGAATTTTTAAGATCTGAAGAATTTTCTTCTAACCCCATCCAGTCATAATAATCCTTCACATAGATTTCATTCCATTCTTGTAAGGCTTTTTCAACCTGAGAACTTTCGTTTCTATAGGTCAAAACAAATCGACGCGGAACGGAGAACACTACTCTCTCGGATCTTAGTTCTATCCAAGGAACTTCTGTATTCTCTACATCCTTCAACCATTGCGCAACATTCGTTTTTCCAAGAATAAAATCTGGCGAGCGAACTGCCCCTGCAAACTTTAATTTTACAGGATTATCAATGGAGATTGATGGTTTAATCCAGATAGTTCCACCATAAAGATTCTTGATATAATTAACCCCAGGGAATAATTCTTTTACAGTATAAATAATAGCATCTCTTCTTAAGGACTCCGAGCCAGAAAGATTGTCCGTATGAACACCAATCTGTGCTGTAAGACCTATCACATTCTCAGGTACAACAATTCTGATATTCTCTCCAGCAGGAGCATATAAACCAGTACTAAAAATAGGCTTTGGCGTTGTACTAACCTTGATATCATAGGATTGAACCCATTTAAAATCAAGATCAAAGGTTACAGTCGTATCAGCTATTCTTTTTACATTTTCACCAACTAAGCCTGGAAAGATCCTTGCTTTGCTATACATACTCCTATCTGCAACGTTCATGGCTGTATCCGTTTCTATTGGAGTCGCAGTAGTATCCCCTTTTTGATAACCATCAACAAAATCATAGCCATATTTGCCGCAGGAAATCAAACTTGCAAAGATGCAGACGCAAATTGCGCTTTGTATTAAAATCCTTTTCATAATTTATTTCATAATTTTATAAACTGGAGTCCAGCTCTTACCATCTAGTTTCCATTCTTTTTGTGGAATAATTCCCAACCATTGATAAATCATAAATGGTACATCAACTCCGTTTGGAACAATTTTGTAGAATGAATCTGAAATCGGAGGTGAGAAATAACTCACGATATCGTTGAATGAAACCCAATTATAATTCCCCGTTAGGTTTAAATGTCTTCCATTGCCTGTCATGTCACGAATCTGCCCCTTGCCTATATCGTCATATCCTGGCCAATAACCAATCAGATTTTCATAGTAAGGGTGACTGTCATCGATTAAAGTTTTACCATAAACGGCTTTGATATTTTCTTTTGGAATAGCAACATTATAAATCTGAATATTACTAATCAAAACATCAGGAGCAGAGTTGTCATTACCTGCTTTTTTTCCAACGACAAGTGGTGCATTATTGTCAAGATTATTTCCATTGGTTAATGCTTGCCTATCGTTAGGAACTCCATCTGTAAACACTCTTAATGAATCTCCTCTTGTAACTGTTACGGTGAAGTTATGCCACTCCCCATTATTTACAGCCGTTCCAAATGCCTGACCGCCGATATTGGAGTTCATCCCAAGAGCCATATTACCATTCCTCACTTCCCCAAAAATATTCCATCCTGGACCCGAAAATCCAGCATCCCTTTTGGAAAGGAAAATTGGGTAGTTCCAGTTGCCATCTTTAATATTCGATTTAAAATTGAAGGAAATAGTGAAGTTTTTATTGTTGGCAAAATTAAATGCCGCTGCATCCTGAAGCACTGCATTCGTGGATGGTGTCCCATAGGTATAACGAACTGCTGCTCCTTGATATGGAATAGAAGATGAGTTTGGAGTTGGGAAGAATTTACGATCAAACTTGGGAGAATAAAAAAGCGTAAAGATATTACGTTTAGAATCCCCATAGGATGTGTTATTAATTTCGCCATTGTTTTCAATCGCACCTCCAGCACTTGAAGTAACAATAACTAACCAGTTTTCTGTCTTGAAATTTTGACGAGATTGAATTTCTGTAATCAATTCTGAAACTTGTTTATCAAATGCTTTAATGGCAGCGATATATTTAGCATCACTTGATTCATAGCTTCCAGCCTGCCCAGCTTTATCAACTTCTGAAAAATGAGCCAAGAATACACTTCTTTCATTTTCTTTCAATGCAGCTTTTGTCTTATCTACAACTTCCTGATCAGATTTAGAAACTGAAGCATCCGTAACCCCTTTAATGAAAGTGTTTGTGAACTCATCAGAACTTGAATTTGCAGTTATTTCATAACCCAAATCAAGGGCTTTGATCCTGCTTAGTAAGTTTGGATATTCTTTGCTTTTATAAGTGCTCAAATCTGAGTTTACAACCGCATGTTTGTCCGAGGTTGTTCCAGACAATAAATTAGTCCAGCCAATCTCCTTTGTATGAGGGTTTGATTTAAAATCAATCAAACTACCATAGCCAAACATAGAATTTTGCTGCATTTTCACTAATTGGGTTGGAAGGATTTCCTGAACGGCTTCCCCTCTTAATCCATCGACTATAATATAGAGCACTTTAGAAGTACCAGCATCATAGCCTTGTTGTTCACTATATTCAAGCAAACGATTTGGAAATTCCTTATTACATGAGCTTATAAAAGGAATTAATATTAATAATCTTATAAATATCGCTTTCATGTTAATTTCTTATTTCCAGTTTTACAATGTTTCTAATTCGTTTTCCATTTACCTGATTAAATGATCCTCCAATCAGGATTGCTGGATACCCTTGACTTGATGTTGTTTCAACAACGGTATTGACGAAACCATCAAAATCTCCAATATTGTTATAGGATTGCAAGGCGTCTCCATTTGGTTCAAGAATTAATAGTTGCGATCTCTTAATACCATTATAACTAGTGAATGACCCTGAAACAACGATTTTACCGTTATTTAAGATTTGAGCAAAAATTGGAATACCATTTCCTAAATCGCCCATTTTAAAGCCATTGTCTATACTGCCATCAGCATTTAACACAACTAATCCTTTCATTGCCTGGCCATTAAACTGGGTGAAATTACCAGCAATAACATACTTCTTAACTACGCTGTTATATTTCACAGAAAATATGGTATTGTTTGCTCCGGAACCGACATTAAAGCTCTGATCAACAGACCCATCCGAATTAATACGAACGATTCTTCCTCTAGCTTGATTGTTGAAGTTTGTGAAATCACCAACAATGACTATTTGTCCTAATTCATTCTGAGCTGCCCCAGCTATATTTCCTGTAGTTCCACTGTTTTTAGAGGCAAAGGTTGAATCCAAAGATCCATTTGGTTGAAACTTCATGATGTTGCGAACCTTTGTATAAACAGCACGCTTATTCTCTCTTGAGGAATACCTGTAGTCAATCTTGATATGATTTGAAAAACGTCCAAATGCAATTGCTCCTTCATCAGAAGTAGGAATAAGTTTTAGAATTGCTCCGTCCAATGAACCGCCATTAAAAGCTGTTACAGTATCAATATCATTTAATTCATTTTCAGGATTTGGGTTAATTACCGGGGTAACTAATGTATCCAATGAGCCGTTTGCATTCAAACGCGCAGCATTCAACACCAACCTCTTATTGAAGTTAGTCATAGCACCGGCGATTAAAAACTTCCCACTTGGAAACCGAATTATTGAACTGATTACGTCAGAGCTTCCATATCCGAAATTCAACCCTCCATCTGTTTTACCCAAACTATTGATATAATGAATTCCGTTTCTATAAATATTTTCAGCTTTCTCATTATCAAAATCTGTAAAATCTCCCGTCACAATGAATCCTCCTCCAAATGGTAATATATCCGTAACAGAACCATCGAATCCACTTTTTATTCCAAAGTCCTCATCAACTGAAACCTTCCCTCCCACAAAAAACCTTGGACCAAAGAATACTTGGTTCTGTAATTTGACGGAAACACCACCTGTACTTGCAAGGTTTGGAATACGAACATCAATGGTAGAGTCACTTAATTCTACAATTTCAGTCTCCATCTCATTGATTAAGAACTTAAAATTCTTTTCATATTTCTTTAACCCTTTTACTAGAAACCTTACAACTTCTCCAGGTGCTGCAGTCTCAGGGATAGGCTTTTCATTTAGAAAAAAAACACCTAAAGGGCTTTTTCCACCTGCATAAGGATCTTCTCCTATCGGGTCATCCTTATGGCAACTTGATGTCACTACCAACGCAATCAAAGCGATGAGTAGGCGATATATAAAGAGCTTATTCATTATTTACTTGCTGGTTTTATGCCCGTACTATAGGCGGTGGAAGAAAATTCATATGCATTAAATCCAAAATTATGTTTGCTAAAATTGAGGACATGTAATACGCCAGTAGATGTCTGCAAATCAGAGGTCGCTACTGGGGCATTGATAAAATTCGTAGCCGTACTTTCGTTAGAAAAGTTGTAGACATAAGAAATATATAATTGGCGATATCCCGCATATTTAATAACCTGTTCAACCCCTGCTGAATTCTTCGAAACCACATCGTTGTATAATACGCCAATGTTCACAGGTTCTTCAGCATAAGAAGTATAACCCTGACCAGGATAGATATCTAGATTCAAAGTATCCAGCTGTGGAAAATCCTTTAACAGGTATTTACCATCTAGGATATACCGGGATAAGAATTTTTTCCATACTTTAGGATCAACCTGACTTAGATCTTTCACTGTATCTTGACCCAACAGATATAATTGACGATTTAACTGATAAATGGATTTATTAATCGTCACATTGGCAGGTGCAAAAAATGTCATTTCAGGTTTATTAATGACCTGTTCTAAATCCGCAATTTTTATAATTCTAATCAATGAATCAAACAATTCTGGCCGACTTTCAAGAAACTGCATAGTCGTTCCATTATAAATTGGATCGTGGATACCTGAATCCAAATAGTCTTTTTTATTACATGATGACACAAATATAATGGCCATCAAAAACAGCATGATCCAGGAGTATTTATTTGTTTTCATAATATTCTCAGTTATAATTAGTTCCAATAGGTGTTCAAGGTCATGTAAGGGTTGTTTTTTAAGGCACTTCTATCAATTGGCCAAGTCCAAGCTCCTTTGTTGAATGCTTCTACATTAATTGGAGATGAGGTATACTTAGAATTAATAACTTTTTTTGTCCTCACTAAGTCATAAAAGAAATGTCCCTCACCCATTAACTCTCTTGTTCTTTCCCACCAAATAAAATCCTTCAATTCATCACCAGCCTCACTTATCGCTGGATCTGCTTTCGCTCTATCTCTAATGATATTAACCATTTGACGAGCTTGGCCATCTAATCCTAATTCTGCCAATGCCTCAGCACGTAACAAAATTGCATCTGCATAGCGAAAAACAACTTGATTATCATCTGGGTTATAATCCTCTCCTTCCTCCATGAAAATATTGGAAAACTTAAGCATCTGCATTAACCCTGTTGTATTGTAAATATTCTCATCAAACCAGATATCCTTACGGCTATCCTTCGCGCTCATTGGATAAAGTTCTTCCATGAATTTTGTGTCATAATAGATATAAGATCTGGTTGTAACTTTATTCGGAAAGCGCAAAACATAATCTGAAAAAGGTGCCGAAAGGTGGAAGGTTTCCCCGTAGTTTAGATTTTGAGTTATTTCAAACAAACCTTCTTTGGTTCTTCCTTTAAATATTTCTTTGGTTCTTTCTAATGGAAGTAATTCATATGCTCCACCATTTTCTTCCATGATTTCTTTCCCTAAAGCCTCAACATCACGGTAGTATGGATTCTTATCCGCATCGGTAAATCCAGCAATCCACATATTCATGTGCATCATCAAAGCAATTGCAGAACCTCTCATCGTGCGATTTCCTATTAATGATGGATCTTCATAGGTCCATGGAAGATCTTTATAATGTAGTTTCATGTCCTCAATACACTTTTGTAGAACTTCAACCATATCCGTTCTTCCAATTGCCTGGCTATGATAAGCTTCGGTATAATAAGGGATATCTCCATAAAGTCTAACCATGAAGAAATAAGCTAGATTGCGTAAAAAAGAGGCTTCTGCTTGGAACTGCTTTTTCTTTGCTTCTGATAATATCCCCGGCTCCAACTGATCCATTTCGTAGATTACGATATTTGATAGCTGAACCATTTTATAGAATGTATTCCACTTTGTAATACCATCAAATCCAAAATATTCGAATCGTGGACCTAGTGTAGCATTCAAAAGATTGAATTTCAAATACGTTAAATAATCTCTACCTTCACCACTGGTAGCAGATGTTCTATTGATGGGAGCACACCTTAAATCTCCTGTTGCTGGAAAGAAAATTCTCCCCATGGTTGCATCCCGAAATGTGGAATAAATTCCAATTAAAAATTGCTCTGCGTCACGTTCAGTTTTCCAATAATTATTCCCCGATAAATCATCGATTGGGGTAACATTTAAAAAATCCTTCCCACAAGAACTAACCATTAGAATGGCGCAACAACAGATTGATATAAATATTTTTTTCATAATAGTTGGTTTAAAATTGAACGTTAATACCAAAAGTGTAACTTCTGCGATTTGGATATCCTTGCGAAGAGTCTCTTCCTAAGGCAGAAACTAATTCTGGATCCGGACCAGAGTATTTACTGAATGTGTAAATATTATTTGCTGTTAAGAATAATCTAGCTGATGTAATACCCAATAATCTGCGAACATAGTCTCTATCGAAGTTATATGACAGCGTAGCTGTTTGGAACTTTAAATAAGAACCATCCTCTTGAAATAAGGTCTGGTCATAACGGAATGGATCATAGAAACCAAATCTTCTAAAATCAAATGGATTCGGATAGTAAGCATCAACATGATCTGGCGTCCAATAATTTAACTCGGACAATGGAACTAATGCTCCTTGTCCTACTGGGTTTGAGTAGTTTTTAAATCGGTCCGCTAAAGCATTATTCATGATATCACGCTTAATTGTCGCATACCATTGCGTGTTTAATGCCCAGTTTTTATATTGAAGGAAAACATTCACACCACCCGTAAAAACTGGTTGAGAGTTACCTACAATTACATAATCCTTTTCATCTAAAATATAGTCGCCATTTAAGTCTGTCCAAATTGGATCCCCAGCACGGAAGAACTTCTCTTCTGAAAATACTCCTCCCATTCTGTAGCGTAGACCTGTATTTGGATTAATTGGCACATCTGCATCTGTCTTATAGACTCCGTTATAATGTAGTAACACATTTGATAAAGAGTTAATACCAAGCCTATAAAGAATTGACTGCTTGTAAATTGTATTATCTTCAATCAATAACTGCCTCACATCATCAGGCAATGCCGCAGCATAATCCCTATTCAATGCCCCATTCAAATTAATGTTCAATGACCAATCCGAATTGCTGAACTTAGGACGAATACCGACCATAAATTCATGACCCATATTCACTAAAGATGTTTCATTCGTTTTTACATTTCCGAAAGCATTGATATTTGAGATTTCCTTTTCACGAAGAATCTGATCAGTTTGTCTATAATAATTCTCATAAGTAAATGATAGTAAGTTATTGAACAAACCGATTTCAATAGCTCCATTTAACTGCGTAGTTACAGATGGTTCAAGAGAAATATTAGGAATAAAGTTCATGTTCAAACTCACTGAAGTTTGATTGTTATAAGTTGTTGGGTTAGCAACATATCTTCCGTAAACATCAAAGATATTTCCTGTAGGAACGATATTTTTACCCCAAGTTCCACGTAAATTCAAATAATCTAACCATGAAATATTCTCCAAGAATTTTTCGTTTTTCAGGTTCCAACGTAATCCAACCGAAGGCAAATGCGCCCAAGGATTAGAAGTCCCAGTAGTGCTTGATCCATCCAACCTATAAGTCAATTCCAAAATATATTTAGACATAAAATTATAGGAAGCATTTCCCGCATATCCTAAAGTCCTAACCTCGGAAAGGTTGTCCAATGTACCACCCAAAGCAGCAGATGGCTTATATCCTAGACCAGAGGTAATCTGATCACTTGGAGTACCTGTCAATTGCATCACATCTGCTCTATAATGTTTAATCTGCAATTCATTAAATGCATATGCAGAAATGGTATGAGCACCATTTAAGGTTTTTGTATAGGAAACCATGTTCCGATTATATAATGTGTTTTGGCGATCATTATAGGAATAGATCTCATTGGAATTGGCATTTAAGGCTTCAGGTAAAAATCTATCCTGCGTTGCGGCAACATAATTATAACTAAAGGTACTTGTCCCCCGAATTCCCTGAATGGGTTCCCATTGGAGTTCAACCTGGCTATTGATATTTCCAGTTTTATTCTCATTGATCATTTCCAAGGCGGTTAATGCACCAATACTACCTGAGAACAGAGATGGTGGAGGTAATAAAGAAGATGTATTAGCCGAGTTAGCTACCCCCGATTGTCCAAAAGCATTTCCACTACCTGTACTATTTTTTCCTAATGAACCATTCATATATCCACTCATCTTGAACCGAGTACTTGGCATATATTGCATATTCATCATTAAGGAATATCTTGTAAATCCTGTATTCTCTACAATACCTTTTTCATTATAATAACTTGGCGAAATCTTGTAGTTAAATTGTTGATCACCACCGGAAATATTGAAATTATGAGTTTGGTTGAAAGTCGATCTGTAAAAATAAGATTGCCAATCAGTGCTATTATTGTAATATGCGTTCAACGAATCGGCAAGCATTGGTGAATCATTGATCAATCTTAATGCACTTGCATAAGTAGTATCATATCTCATAATCTGCTGAATACGAGTCCTTCTTTCTTCAACCCCTCCAATTACTTGGCGAAGCGAAGGGGGCGTATTTACGAAGAAATTGGAAGTATAACTTATAATAGGAATCTTAGAACTACCTCTTTTTGTTGTTACTAAAATTACTCCATATGCTCCTCTTGAACCATATAATGCAGTTGCCTGGGCATCTTTTAAAGTAGTAACAGATTCAATATCTTCAACAGGAATCAATGAAAGCGGACTAATACCAGGACCTGCGGTTTGAAATCCATATTCGAAATTATTGTTCTCATCCAATGGAACCCCATCAATAACGAATAAAGGTGATGTAGGAGTTAAGAATGCCTGATCCCCTGAACCTTGGATATTAATATTTGAAATACCACGTAATGCAATATTTCCACGCATTCCGGGGGTACCATTATTTAACTGAATATTTAATCCGGCAACTTTTCCTTGCAATAAGTCAGTAAAGTTTGCTGCCGGTATATCTTTGATATCATCTGCAGTAATGACAATTGCAGACCCTGTCAATGTTTTCTTATCACGTGCTTGATAACCTACTACGACCGTTTCTTCAATGGCATTATTCACTTCTTCAAGCACAACATTATAAACAGTCTTGCCTGATTGAACAGTAAATCTGCTGGTTTCATGACCGATGCTTTTTACTGCGATTATCGATCCGGAAGGAACATTGATTGAGAAGCCCCCAGAACTATTGGTCGAGGTCAAATGTTTCCCGGTGGATAATAAAGTTAATGTCGCCCCATTGATAGGATTATTAGATCCATCCTTTACAGTTCCTGTTATGGCAACTTGACCAATTGCCACCAATCCCTGAAGGATGAAAATTAAGGTTATGCATAAAATGCTATATTGGTTTCGCATGATTTTTATTTTATAGGTTATTTATCATCTTCAAATTGAGGTGTCTCTCCGGTAAACCGAACCTGAATTTCCCAATGCCCAGGCTCATAAATCGAATATTGTAAGCCAACGATATTGCGCTCAACCAAACCACTTCTTCCTTTCCGGTCAAACACAAAGTTTGAAACCGCAGAGGTGCCTGAAATATCTGTATATCTGGTCCTTAGATTTACTAAAGGAATAGGATAAGCAACATCATAAGTAACCTTACCATTTTTGAAGGTTGGATTAAAACCATGAACCAGGTTATTCCAATCTGTTTTATCAAACTTCTTTATATCGATAACCTTGTTCAGTGAATCCAACATGCTGAAGGTTAAACTGCTACCAGGATTCTTATTATCAAGGTTTTTATGGAAAAACACTTTAACATCAGTAAAGAAGATAAAGTTTCCGGTCCTTTCCCCTTCTAAGTTTTCTAAGCGATAAGGATAGGTTGATGAATTTGTAGCTATCCCCGTTATTTGACTATAAATTGAAGGCTCATACGGACGTTCCTTCATAGGTTTTAATTTTAGGTTTCTTGCAAAACGACGACCTCCTGAGTTTGAAATCTCAACATCGAAAATATAACCTGAGTCTGGTTGAGTTTTTACAAACCCTGAATTCCCCGAATCCCAGAAAAATATATTACCCGACTTTTCTTGAATTTCCAACATAGGTCGGTATTCAGTCGTTCTTTTCTTTTCAATTTCTTCTAATGACTTTTCCTCTCCTGTATAGATGGACTTCCAAGTCTTAACCGCAAACTTATCTGTAAGCTCCGTTGCTGGTTGACCAGTAACAGTCCGCGGATTAACAATTTTGAATGTCAAAGGTAGTGTGGATGAATTTCCAGTAACTACAGGATTTTGATATTCAGTATTTCGGCCTAATGTAGGTTCAAATAAGGTTTGGCTGTAGTTCACATCATCACCCAACGCATCTAAATCTTCAGGAAGATTCGAAGTACATGATGGGTATAAGCATAATATTGCCATTGCAAACACTAGAAGTTGCCGATAGGTATATAAAACTTTCATAATTTTAGGTTATGCTATTGCGAGAATTTTGAGGTGAATTTATTAAAGCCAAAATCATGACCAGATGCTAAAACATGGATAACTCCATTCTTTGTTTTTATATTAACTGCACTGGTATTGATGTTTTGCCAGTATCTTTGAAAGATCGAATTATTCACATCGGAGAAAATAATCTGTTGCTGCCCTCCATTTATCAATCCTGATGCACTTAATACATTATACTGAGCGTGCATCCGATATCCATACTTATAGCTATCAATATTTAAACCGTCAATAAATGGCTTAAGCTCATCAATGTCTAATTCGGATTCGAAAATGTATCTACTTACCAATGAGTCCAAATCATTGCCAGGTACATCTTCAAGATATAAAGGTTGTTTATTGGTCAAGGCCCTGGTTGTGTTTAAGGCATCTACAGCAATTTCGAAGCTGCGATTCGTCGGAGCAAACAAGGTAAATGTTTCATCTGAATCTAGAGCCTGACGAATTGAAGGAAATCTATCCAAAACCAGTAATAGAGAATCGTATGTTTCTGGTTTACTCTCTAAATACTTTAGAATTGTTCCATCATAAACTGAGGCTTCATCATTATAATTGTAATAATAGTCATTCCCCTTCTTGCAGGATGCTAAACAGAAAACTGCAAGTGCTATTATATTAAGTGTCGATAATTTAAGTAATTTCATGGTTTGCCAATTTTTTATTTCCAATAATCGTTTTGGGTCAACAGACCGTTCTTGCTAAGGACATCATCAGACAATGGCCAATAAATCCCCCCTTTATCTATCATTTCTGAAATCTTTGGATTTACTTTTAGAATTTTGTTTAATCGAACTTGATCATACCATCTCCAACCTTCGCCCATTAACTCTCTTCTACGCTCATTAAAAATTTCAATGATTAACGGTGTCGGTGATATGGTAGAATAATTCCGAACATTCCGTTGTGTTTTAACTCTATTTAATAAGGTAATAGCCTGATCTTCATTTCCTAAAACAGTTAATGCCTCAGCACGAAGTAGCGTGATTTCTTCCATCCTCGTGAAAATAAGGTTCGATCCAAAAATGGCATAGTTTCCATTTGAAGAACCATCGCGAATGATCTTGATTTTACTGAAGATTGGTGTTTCTCCAGAGTAATTGGTAAAATAGTTGGTTCTCGTAAGTCCTGAGATCGTATCAATACCAAATCGGGTATCATTAGGATCCTTAAATATGTTCACGATAGAATCCTTAGGAACATATAGGTCCGGATATTGTTTAGAAACCAAAGGATTTGCTAAGGTTAATTCTTCAATATGCCCTGAAGCTGAAGCCTCTCCATTACTGAACGCTGAACTGATTGACAACAATTGTCCTGCTCCATAATTGTTTGAAAATATTCCGGCAGTTCCACTCAAATTAGAAATCGAAGCCAAATAGGTGATTCCTATTTCATTGTAGTGATCAAGGATAAATTGAGTGTATACATCTACATTGATATAATTTCCTTGCCATGCTGCAATGTGAGCTAAAAGCGAATAAGCCGTTAATTTATTGAATAAGACTTTTCTCCAGGCGCCACTATTCTGCTCGTAATAGGATTGTGGACTTACTCCATATAAATAAGGTAGGTCTTTAACTGCAGTCAGAAGTTCATTCTCAGCATAAGCCAATACCGAACGATAATCTGTTCTTGGTCTTTCAATGAAACTTTCGTCATCATGTGACTTGGTAATCAATGGCACATCTCCCCAAACTCTGCACATATAGAAATAAGCAAAGGCACGAATTACTCTCGCTTGGGCAATATCCAACCTTAAATTTAAAGGTGTATATCGTGAATCCTTTTCTAGAACCTCAGGTGCTCTTTCAATAAATAAGGAAGCCGAGTTGATAACTGCATAAAAATTCCTCCAGTTTGTCAAATCTTGAATCAATGGATACGATGCATTTAGTTCTTGATTGTTCATCGCTTTTAGATCACTACGGGTGTAGGAAATCAAATCCCCAGAGCGCAATTCTCCATAAACCCAATGTGCATTGTTTTCAAATAAAGCAGCACGCAGAAGACCATAGGATCCCATTAAGGCCGACCTTGTATCGGATATTTTATCCCACTGAAGTTCCTCTCCGGCATTTGATCCGCTAAATTCATCTAATTGTTTCTCGCAAGAGGTATTGCAAATAATGAAAAAGGAAAGCAAGAGATATACTATCGCATTTCTTTTAATTTTAATCATCATTATTTATGGTTTTTTTAGTTAAAAATCTAGTTTTAATCCAAGTGTATAGGTTGGTGCTAACGCAAGCCCCGATCCGTGATATATCCCATTGAAATTGATCAACTCCGGATCTGAGCCTGAGAATTTTGTCACAGTCAATAAGTTGTTCCCCATGACATATAAATATGCTCTTCGTAATGTCTTGACATTGTTTTTCAGAAATTCTGTGTTGGAGAAATCATATCCCAACGAAACTGTCCTGATCTTCAAGAAGGATGCATCTTCTAAAAATAAATCCTGATTCAATCTGTAAGGAACTACGCTGCTCCAAACATTATACAATGGGTATTTAGAAATATCAACATCCTGTTGCCAATGGAAAATTTCTTTAACAGCGTTGATGTCTCTACTCGATTCGGTATTGATAAAATCATATCGATTCGATGCACGTTGATTTAGGGCTTTTTGACCTAATGCGAAGTACGCCTGAACTGTTAGGTCAAAGTTTTTGTATTTGAAATTGTTGGTAAATCCTCCGTATAATTTTGGAGAACTATTTCCCATCAATGATCTATCCGATTTATTGATGACATTATCTCCATTTAAATCTTTCCACTTTGGATCACCAGCTTGAAGCTCTACGCCTTGGTAATTCAGTTTCTTACCATTCTCTCCTGTTGGAATTTGAGAATTATTGTCATAGATTCCTTCGTTATTTAACAACCAGAACTTATCAACTGCCTCACCTACCCGCAATAACCTGTCACCAACTTCTAGTTCTTTTAATCCCCCTGGTAATGCGGTAAGCTCGTTTTTATTAAAGTTTAGATTAATACTTGGTCTCCATTGAAAATCAGATTCTTTTGGCATAACCTGTGCAGAAACTGAAATGTCAACCCCAGTATTTCTTACATCCATCCCATTTTTATAAATCCCTTGGTAGCCATATTCCTGTGGTACTGGCACCAACATTAATTGATTCTTGTTTTCTTGATAATAAAGGGAAAGATTAGTTTGGATTCTATCATTTAAAAATCCGTTTTCTAAAGTTAAATCTGCTTGATTAGTATAAGCCCAATCTAAATTATATCCGATCCAACCTGTTTGGTAAGGTCTTGAAAATCCAGCTTGACCAAAATAGGAAACCAATGATGGTTCATTCTTCCAGCCCATTTGAACTGAATATTGTGGACCCATTGCATATCGTGAGTTCCATTCTGGAATTCCAATCTTAGCAAAGCTTGCACGAACTGAAAATTGATTCTCCAATTCTAATTGATTTTTTACATTCCAATTGGCCCTCAAGGAAGGTGTAAACAACCAACGAGAATTTGGCTGCGCATTAGACGAGGCATCCCATCTGATTAATCCATCAATATTTACGAAGTCCTTATATTGGTAACCAAATTTTCCAAAAACAGAGAACATTCTATAAATCTCCCTGTTGTTAATTCTATAAACCTGAATCCCTCCAATTGGCTTCAAATAATCTTCTCTCTGGGAATCTCCACTTACAACATTGATCTTGATGAAGTCATTGGGACCATCGTAGGCTCTCGCATAGTTATATCTGTATAGATCATCCTGATATTTTATCCCTCCTTTTGCACTAAACAAATGATCTTCATTCACTTGCTTTTTATAAAATAATTCATTGGAGAAAATATACCTCTGAGAATAACCAAAATAGTTGGAGACAAAATTGATCGTTTCCATCAATTCCGAAGGGTAGAATACATCTCTGATTCCTTCTGAATAATCAATTGAAAAATTAGAGTTGAATTGAAGATCTTTTAAAATATCAAATTGAAGATCTAATCCACCTCTTACGGTATTTGTGACATTATCATCAACCGCAGCATCGTAATGATTAGCAAACTGACTGTATAAGTTATTACTTGGAGAAATCGGTGTTGAAAGATCAGGTAGATAAGCCATTTCAGCATAACGATCTCTAATATTCTTGTTTCTATCTCGTTCAGTTCTTATTGCATTAATATTTGCTGAAATTTTGAACCATTTGAATGGCAGCATATTGATATTAAATAGAGCGTTATACCTTTGTAAACCGGTCTCATCAGATGAGTTCGCGTCCCCAGTATAAGCTCCATAAAATCCAAAGTTCGCCCGATCGGTTCCTCCTCTTAGCCCCATATTTACATTATGTAGCAAGGCTACTTTATAATAACCATCTTTCCAGTTGGATGGACCATAGTAATTGAGATTCGTTGAATCGGCCAAGTACCCTGGATACTTCTGTCTCAGGTCAGTGTTACCATATAAACTGTAAAAAGGTTGACGGAATAGGTTTTCATATTGGGCATTAATTGGAGTAATGGATTGAATACTATTAATTCCAGTATAGGCATCGATAGATATTTCTCTAAAACCACTTTTTCCTCCAGTAGTCGTAATCCAAATTGCACCATTAGCAGCTAATGGACCAATTTCAGCCAACTTTAATGGATCTTTAATCAACTCAATGGACTCAATGGATCTAATATCTATCGTATTTAACAAGTCCGTTCCTGGGCCAATACGATTGATATCATATTTTTGGATTTCATAAGCGAAACTATGGTCTTGGGTAATCGGGATCCCATTAACAAAAACAGCCATGCGATTTGCATTTAAATCAACATTGCTAAACATTTTGTTTTTTATTCCACGGAAAACCAAGTTCTGATAACTGCCAGGTTCTCCTGAAGGCTGTTGAACATTTACACCTGAAAGGTTTCCTTTTACAATATCGGCAAGGCTAGTAAATGGTGCTTTTTTGAGTTCTATAACATTGATGCTATCTGAGACTCCAACAATTGACCTTTGTCTGTTAAAATCGGACACCTCTTTTTCAGATAATTCAGTAGTATCTATTAGTTCCTGCTGAAATGCAAAACGATATAATGAATAGGTCGAAGACATACCTGGCAGGCTTGCGCCAAGCAAGAAGAAAATTATTAAATAAGAGAGTTTAATCTTGTTATTCATAATTGATAAAATTGGTATTTGGTCAGTGCTTATACACTTAGGTTACACCAAGATATCCAATAAATGGGTTATGAATCAAATGAAAATTAAACGAAAACGTTTGCGCAAATTAACGCAAACGTTTGTTTAAGATGCATAATTTTACCTGAAAGAATAAAAAATTGATTCAATTAAAAGATAATAATTATAATAATGACAAACCCTAAACTTGGAAATGAATTAAGATTTCAGTTTTTAAGTTGAGATAAATTTTCAATCAATATAAATAGATTCACAATATATTTAGTTGATATTGAAACGTTTGATAATAATAAATATTAATAGAAGTTAGCTTGCAATCGATAAACTTTCTTGGTAAATAAGTATACAATAGACAATAAAATAGTTCCGGGAACTGCAAAGATTAATAATCCTCCATCTACAAATTATAAGCAAGTATATTGGAGATAGTGATCTCTTTGAGAAAATTGATTCCATTATTAACCCTCAAGGAATAAAATGTGAAATAAATTATTTAAAGGTCTTTTTTATGCGCTGGCTTTAAGCCTCATTAACCGCTTTTAAGGCTTATTATAACGATAAAATTAACTCATTAATAGGAAAACCATAGTCATTATTGAAAAAAAAGTAAATGAAACAAAACCGTAAAAAAACAAACGTACAATCCTATTACTAGCATCCACCTCATGACCAGCAATCCACAAGTATTCTTTGATAAACCTTAAATTGATATTTAATTTGATAATAAACTTTTGATAATACTTCATATTTAGGTAAATAAAAAATATCCTATTCTAAAGAATAGAATATTTGATCATCACAAAAATATAACTCAATTTAAAATAGCAAAATACCCAAGATTGGGTATTTTCTTATCGACAAACAAAAAAATTAGTTTCCCATGAACAGGTCTTAAAATTTAATTCACAATCCTACAAGAATACAAATGGTATTATAATCAGAGTTTAAACATAATTTTTTTAAAACTTGATTTTGATCTTCAAACATTTTAAAGTTCATAACATCCAAAAGCATTTATTAATTAAAGTGAAATCAAAACCTGCCCATTCACTTATAATAAAGAAAACAATTTAACTTATAAAACCTCTATTAATCTCCGAATAAATATTTGATATGATTAAATAATCAGAAACAGCATTTAAGAATTAAAATTCCCCAAAAAACACAATTTTTATTTTTAATTGAGTATATTTGTGTCGTTAAGCATAAAGATCCTTAAAATCAACTAATTATTTAATTTTTCCCGACTAAGAAAATCAAAAGCGATATGCTGTTTAAAAATTAGCCCATACAGCATATCGCGTTATTATACCACTTGGTATAAACTACTGTACCCTAAATCAGTCCAAATTTGACGTTTTTAGTTCTCTAAGTAGATATACCACAAACCGGCGCTTTATTTATATTATATTTACTCCCATATCCTTATTCAAGTTTTATCAAACTTTTAAAGATAAATATAAAATGATTGGGACAATAAAACTAAAATAAATCATATTCAATTCAAGCTATTATTCTCCAACATAATTTGTTTAATGAAACTTCTTAACTAGAATATCAAACTGTTAAAATATCTCATGGTTTTTGAAAATGTTTTTTCCATAATCCATCTTAAAATAAAAACAAAAATTATCAGAACAATTTTTAAGTCTAATTGTTACAACAAAATAATGGATTACTCGCAGCAATTAATGATTCATTGGGATAATATCCAAATCCCCGGCATTGTCGTAAAGTCGGGGATTATTTATTCAAGCAGACAATGCAACTTTACTTTCCATTATTGTTTTTTTACAATAAAAATCTCGTTTGTGCCCCACTAAATAATAGGTGTTTTTAACAAAAAAGCAACTTCATCTGAATAAAACAAGCTTTAAAGAAAATAACCCCTTATACTAATATTTTCAGAATTTTAGTAAAAATTTTAAAGTTATTTTACCTAACATACATATAGATTTCATTTTGAAAACTTGATAATAAATTTTAGAGTAGGTACCAAAAATTGTATAAAAAACAGATAGATAATTGGTATATTACATTATTAATACAAATTAATAAAACTTCAAATCATTTGAACAATTTGATCATAATTGATAACATACCCTCTCATTCCATTCCATTTACTTTTAATGATCCATATTATCTTATCATCCTAATAAATAAAAAAGCAAAATTAACAATCGATTTTACTGACTATCAATTAAATGGTTTAAACATTCTTTTCTTATCACCTTTCCAACTTTTAAAATGTCACTCCGCTGAAGGTGAGGATATTACCATAATTAAGTTTCACAGCGATTTTTATTGTATAGAATATCATAATGAAGAGGTTTCTTGTAATGGAGTTTTATTTAATAATATATACGAAAAGCCTTTCTTTCCAATTGATAAATCATTATATCAAGACATCATCTACAATCTTAACAAATTAAGATCCTATTCCAACTCTATCCTAAAAAATGATATTTCTATTTCAAGAAGCTACCTACAATTAATACTAGCCTTATGTAGTAAGGAAAAGCATAAAACACATGAAGGTATGCTAAAAAAAGAAACACCGAATGTTGCTTATAATTTTAAAAAAATGTTGGAAGAAAACTTTATTCAGTACAAACCTGTAGCTTATTATGCTCAGAAGTTCTGCTTATCATCCTCAGCCTTTAACAAAAAGGTGAAAGCTGTTTTTTATAAACCTCCATCAAAGCTTATTAAAGAAAGAATAATTTTGGAAGCCAAAAAGAAACTTCACCTAACTTTTGCCTCAATTAAAGAAATCGCCTTCGATTTAGGGTTTAAGGATGAATTTTATTTCAGTAGATTCTTCAAGAAAGAGGTAGGAGTATCACCCAAATATTTCCGAGAAAAGACAGGGATATCCATTGTGGCAAAATAATCCATGTAATTAACCGAAGTTTACATGGTGAACCAGAATATTAGTAAATACTTTTGCTAAAAGTTAATTGCTCATGAAAAAAATTCTTAAATTATTCTCGAATTCCAACACATTTTTTACTCACTGCCTTCGTGTTTCTATCTTCATTGTAATGGTTTGGATTGGTGGACTAAAGGCATTCCAGTATGAGGCAGATGGGATTGTCCCATTTGTTGCTAACAGTCCATTCATGAGTTTTTTTTACAGCAAAAATTCACCTGAATATCAACAATATAGAAACCCGGAAGGTAAAACCGTATATAAAAATATAAGTTGGCATAGAACAAACAATACTTACATTTTTTCTTACGTATTAGGATCAATTATTGTCAGTATAGGAACTCTTACACTTTTTGGTATATGGTTGCCAAAAATTGGACTTGTTGGAGGACTTATGACCTTTGGGATGTCATTGGTTACACTTACATTTCTAATCACAACGCCAGAAGTATATGTTCCCAACCTCGGAGGGGATTTCCCCACTCCAAATCATGGTTTCCCTTATTTATCAGGAGCAGGACGTCTAGTTTTAAAAGATATAATAATGATGAGTAGTTCTCTTCTTATATGCTCTGATTCTGCTAAAAAAATAATCTTAAAAAACTCCTAATATATCTTGGGCCAACTTTTCTTTTCCTTTTTTATATGAGCGAGATTTTCCAAGCCGTACTTTACTTTTATTTTAGTAAAAAATGATCTTAATGGACATAAGAAATCATGGGCTGCTTAATATTCCTCTTTAGCCTCATGCTAGGTAAACCAGGACCTTTTATATGCTTATATTTGCAGCTGATCATCCAGGCAATCTGATATCTGATAAGTTGAACATCAAGAATTTAAAACTAATCTTCGCTCCATGTCATATTATTTTCAATAAACTTTACCCTATAAGTTTTGCCCAACTTATAGAATAAAGTTTATTAACTAAATCTACATTTTAAATTATGAAGGAACTTTTCTGAAGCTTTCTCTCTCCCATACTCTGTGCTTTTTAAGTGTATTAACAAAATCATCTATCCAATTAGAATCTGACTCAAATATTACCCCCTGATCTTTTTCTATAAAAGATTTTGTTGCTAATTGTTCCGCTCCTTTGGCAAATGCAAGGGCTTTGCAATGTCGAAAACCTTCATTAATAAATTGAAGATAATCTGGATTTTTGGCTAATTTGGATGGAGAATCGCCATCAGGGGTATAAAATCCGTCAAAACAAACCGATACATCAGTCAAATAACTATGCTGAACCAGTTCTTCACCTCCTTCTTTATATTTTAAATTTCCAACATGCGAAGAAATCAGCACAGCCAAAGCACCTTCTTTCTCAAGAACTTTTTTCATTTTATCAACTGAGGATTTACTTACACCGTCATCCACCAGAAAGGCAATTTTTCGGCTTCGAATATTTCCCTCTTCACCTTTAACTTTCATACTCAAGAATTCAGATTTTTCGATCTCAGGTTCATTGGGCTCAATAGGATAATTTGGATGATTCTGCTGTGCAAATTGTAGAGTAAGGGGATCCAGAGATTTCATTGGTGTCAAGCCCAAATTTTTTCCTATAGCTTCTGCCAAAGCTTTGTCAACTTGATTTAATATTGCCAATTCACGTTTTCTGATGTCTACATTATTTACTTTTGACAACTCAAAACTAAAAGCATTGATAACATGACTTTGCTCTTCAGGGCTTAAAGAATTAAAAAATAATCTAGCTTGGGTAAAGTGATCTGCAAATGAACTCGACCTTGCTCTCACTTTTTTCCCGTCAACCTGTTGTTTCCCCGTTTGGTACCCCGTTTCTCCTTTCAGCATAGCTTGGTAAGGACAGCCATTTCCTTGGCTATTTGGAAAATAACTGGTGTTTCCTTTCAAGATATCCATTCTTGCAAACCCATCTTTTTGATTGTTGAACTTGCCATCGATGGGTTTATTGATCGGTAATTCATGAAAATTTGGACCGCCAAGCCTATAATTTTGTGTGTCCATGTAGGAAAAAATCCTTCCTTGGAGTAGTGGATCATCAGAAAAATCAATTCCCGGAACTACCCTTCCTGGATCAAATGCAGCTTGTTCTGTTTCTGCAAAGAAATTCTCCGGATTACGATTCAGCGTCATCGTTCCGATAATCATTACTGGAACAAGTTCTTCAGGAATAATTTTGGTTGGATCTAAAATATCAAATGAAAATTTCATTTCATCTTCCTCCGGTATCAATTGAACTCCAAGATCCCATTGAGGATATTCACCATTTTCGATAGCTTCCCAAAGGTCCCTTCTATGGAAGTCGGCATCAAATCCTGAAATTTTTTGCGCTTCATTCCACGCAACGGAATGTACTCCCAGTCTGGGTTTCCAATGGAATTTAACAAATGTTGATTTTCCCTCAGCATTTATGAATTTAAAGGTATGAACTCCAAAACCCTCCATCATCCTAAGACTCCTGGGAATTGCACGATCAGACATCACCCAAAGGGACATATGAGCAGCCTCAGGCATTAAGGATATAAAATCCCAAAATGTATCATGTGCTGAGGCAGCTTGGGGAATTTCATTGTTTGGTTCAGGCTTAACAGCATGGATAACATCCGGGAAATTCATTGCATCCTGAATAAAAAAAACTGGAATATTGTTGCCTACGAAATCATAATTTCCTTCCTTAGTATAAAATTTAACTGAAAAACCACGTACATCTCTGGCAAGGTCCGTTGATCCCTTAAATCCAGCAACAGTGGAAAAACGAGCAAAAACCGGGGTACTTGTGCCTTTCTTAAGGAAGTCAGCTGATGTATATTCAGAAATATCCGCAGTAGCCTCAAAGACTCCATGCGCTCCTGAACCTCTGGCGTGGACAACACGTTCGGGAATTCTCTCCCTATCAAAATGCATTAACTTATCAAAGAATATATGATCTTGTTGTAAGGATGGTCCCCGGTCACCAACTTTTAGCGTATTATTGTTATCATACACAGGAACTCCATCATTTGTTGTCATTACCTTGTTCATATTATCAACAACATGATTGTCAATATGAGATATAAAAGGTTTCTTTTCTTCTTTCATAGAGTAAATTTTATGGTTTTCAATGATCCATTTTATTAAAAAAATATGGAGAATGCTTTCATTTGTTGAACAAAAAAAACAAATAAATGTTCTGATAATTTTAACTAAACAATTGTCGACTATTTAGTGTTTAAATAAAAAGATTAAATTATGGCAGAGAAATTTATTAGAGACCAAGAAGCACAAATCAAATTAAAATCCATTGTTGATCAAATTGACATCGGTACAATTTGCACTTTCACTCCACTTTCTCCCTATCCTCATGGTGTACCTATGAGCAGACAAGAAGTGGATGAAGCAGGAAATATATGGTATATCTGTTCTTCAGAAAGTGAAACTCACAAAAATTTAGAAATCGATGACAAAATTTCCATCTTTTATGCCGATCCTAAAAACTATAGATTTTTAAGCATTAATGGAACTGCAATACTAAGCAGAGACCAAGTTAGAATTGATAGATATTGGAATAAGATGATGGAAAGTTGGTTTGAAAAAGGGAAGGACGATCCCAATATTAAATTAATTAAGGTTACACCAAGTGAAGCTCACTATTGGGAATCCGGGTCCAATAAGATTGTAAATTTATTTGCCATGTTGAAAAATGCCCTTACAGGAAGTAACGAAGATATTGGTGAAGAAGGTGAATTAAAAATCTAATTCACCATAAAGTTAGCAAAAAAATCCTTTCTGGAATTTATTTTTTTTATCACTTACCTGGATCAGTTGCCCATCAATTTTACTTATTAAAATAATAACAAAAACCTTTCGCCTTTTTGATGTAATTATTTTTCAAAGATTATACACTAATTCTACCACCATAACAATGTACTTTTTTAATAACCCAGGTCAATAACAATTTTAGGAGCATCTTTATTTAAAATTATAATTGAGTCAAATAATTCCTTTCTTTTCATAGTTGAGGTTAATCCTTGAAATTTAATCTCTTTGCATTTATTAGATTTGATATCGAAAGTGCAAAGTACTTATTACGTTAAAACCCTTAACTGAGTTACAAACTTAAATTATAAGGTGAAAAAACAGGAACTATGAACTTACTGTTCTATCCCACTATTTAAAAACTATTGAATTTCAATAAAACAATGGCATAAATGTCGAATGGATAATTTGTCATTGGAATAATGTTACTAACGGATATTTTTAATCACTTTTTAAAATTATTCTTCTTACTTTGCTTGCAACTGATTTTCTAAAGTCGTTATATAGAGTTTTGGTACACAAACAGGTGAACATAAATGGAAAAGATAAATTGTGAGGATGAAAGAATCCAATTTCTAGGCAAAGTTCAAGATATAGGATTTGTGATTTTTGTTAGTCAGTCCTCAATTATTGAAGCAGTTAGTGACAATATTCAAAAGTATTTACCAAAAACATCCTCTAAAAAGCTTATCGGTCAAGCATTATCTGATTCATTTATTGGAAATATTGCAGAAAAGGAATTTATATCAAATAGCATTAAAGAATTAGGTAATTGTCCTGATTACAAGAGGTATACAAAATTAATTCAGGTTGAAGATAGTTCATTTTATTTAAGCATTTCTAATTGCTTGAGTACAATAAGTTTAGAATTTGAGTACTCTACCATTCAAAATTATAACAAAAACAATTTTATCAACAATAAATTGTTAGAACTTCAAATGGTCGAAGGGGACATTTGGAATAATTTATCGGAGGTACTTTCAGAAAATTTAGAGGTAGATAGGGTCATGGTCTACCAATTCAATGAAGATAGAAGTGGGGTTGTTATTGCTGAAACTTTAAAGAAGCCTGAACTAAATTCTTATTTAGGTTTGAATTATCCTGAATTTGATATTCCAAAACAAGCTCGAGAACTTTATAGAACAAAACATTGCAGATTTGTTGTCGACACACATGATGAAGGTTCAATCATCAGTTCACTTGAAGGAAAAGAAATAAACCTTCAAGATGTGTCCATTAGAAGGTTATCGCCTATTCATTTACAATATTTAAAAAACGCAGGGTTTCGATCCAGCATAAGTTTTTCCATAATGATCAAAGGCGAACTCTGGGGGCTGGTTTGTTGCCAAAATGAATCACCAAAACATGTGGATCTAAGTATTCGAAATTTCTCTTTACTGGCAACAAATTTTGCAGCAAATAAATTTCAACAATTGGAAGATAATGAAATAATCAATTATCTTAAAGAGGTTCAGGAACTTGAACTTCAACTTAAGGAAAAGGTATTATTAAAAAGCAATATTTTTCTTGAATTAAAGGATTTCTCAAAAACCCTTATTCAAATGTTAGAGGCTGATGGAATCGCCATTGGATTTAAAGACTCTATTTTCTTGGATGGTTTACATCCAGAGAAGGAAACGCTGAGATCACAAATACCCAAACTATCAGAATTGTCCAAAAATCACATATTTACCACTCACGCGTTATCGTCTCAAAACAATATATATGAAGCCTTTGGAAAATCAATTGCAGGATTAACTTTTGCGAGTATTGACAATAAAAAGAATTTTTTTATAATTTGGTTTAGAAAAGAAATCCCCTTAAATAAAGATTGGGCAGGAAAACCAGAAAAATTTTACGAAGAAGATAAAGTTGCGGGAATTTTCAAACCTTCTCCACGAACCTCCTTTAATCTTTGGTGTGAACAAGTAAATGGAACATCCAGGAAATGGAATTCCAAACACCTACATTTTATCACACGAATCAGAGAAATCCTCAGAGATTCAATGTTAAATAAAGCCGCTGAAATTGACTCATTGAATACCCAGTTGATTGAAATGAACAATGCTTTGGACACCTACGCATATACCATTAGCCATGATTTAAAGAATCCTCTTTCTGCAATTAAAGTTTCTACTGAATTTCTTCAATATCGACAGGATGTCAATCCTAAACTCTTAAAGAAAATGACCTCAAATATTCTGGATTCTGTCCACATCATTATGAATATGCTTGATAAAATCCATCAATTCTCAAAAGCAAACTCGTTTAATTTTGAAAAAGAAATGGTTGAGCCTGAAAACTTTGTGCCTGAAATTATCAATATGAGCAAAAATAGATTCGGCTCCAACAATGTGCAGGTGACCGTCAATAATTTACTCCCTGTCCTTGGTGAGAAAACTTTGCTCTATCAGCTATTTTTGAACATAATTGGTAATGCAATAAAATATTCGTCAAAAGTTGAATCATCTGTTGTCACTGTAGACTCTTTTATTACCGATAATGGTATTATTTATACCATTTCAGACAATGGAATCGGTATTGAAGAAGAAGAACTTAAGTCCATTTATGAAATGTTTAAGCGCATGTCTAACTCTTCAGGTTATGAAGGTTCAGGAATTGGAATGTCCATTGTAAAAAGGATCGCTGATAAATTAGGGATTGATATCACAATTAAAAGTAAACTTGGAAAGGGAACTTGTGTAAAACTGATGTTTCCACCTAACTAATTATCAAATTTAAACTTGCTCTGAACAAAGACGGGCCATGAATTATTATCTTTTTTTATGAAAATTTCTGATTTTTTAAAACAAGAAACTAAAGAATTACATCAAATTTCCGAAGCATTGGTGATCAAATATATCCGAAATATGGCTTCAGAAGAAGACTATATTAGATTACTGACAAAGTTCTATGTATTTAACAAAGAGATACATCAGTTTACGAATTTATATGTACAGCAATTTTCAGAAGATTATCCTTTCTTCCAGGGATTAGTAAAAATAAATCAGGATTTTGTTGCCTTAAACCTAGATTTACCTAATATGAAGCAAAGGGAAATTTTCAAAAATCTCCACAATGACCTACATGCACTCAGTATACATTATGTTCTGCAAGGATCGTCCTTGGGAAGACCATATATTGCTAAAATCCTTAATAAACTAGATTTCGTTTCAACTAACCATTATTTTAACGAAATTTCAGATATAGGTCCTCAGGACTGGAATCGTTTTAAATCAATACTAAATTCCAATATTCCAATAGAAAATAGAGATCAAGCTGTTTCTTGGGCAAATTTGACATTTAAATTTTTGATAGACTTATTTAGGGATTGAAAGGTTTTAGTAAGAGGGTAATTTGTGTTTTTTGACTTTATTTTATAGAGGACCCTGCAGATCTAAACATATTGACCTCCAGGATTAAAACAATCACTAGACTTTATCGGCTTTCCTTATTCCTAAGCATTTATTATTTAGCATTTTACCCAAATATCTTTAGAAAGAATCTACCCACCTAGAACACATGTATTAATGGTCAAATTTCATTGTTCTGAAAAATTGACTTAACACTCAAGAAATTTCAGGAATAGAAAAGCTATTCCTCCTTTTGGAATGGATTATTGGTCCTATCGTGCTTTAGCCAGATCAGTATAGAGGTATCATAACCAATCCTTTGTGCACTGTTTAGAAAGCTTGTTTTAATCTCATCGGGAATGTCCTTTGTCCTTGATAAAATCCATAAATATTTCAAATTTTTTCCGGCAACCATCGCATATCGGTAATTTTCGTCCAAAGCAATGACATTGTATCCAGAATAAATGGGGCCGAAAAAACTTACTTTTAATTCAGCAATATCCTTATTCCCCCTAAATTTTGCTAAACTTATGGCTTTTTCCCATTTTCCCTTCTTGTAGTTGTAACCGCTGTTAAATACCATAACATGGCCATCTTCATTCAAGCTATATTGGGCGGATACATTGTCCAGATCCTTTTCAAACCTGAAATCAAAACGAGCAATTTCATACCAATTTCCCAAGTAACGATCTATTTCAAAGTTTTTTACCCCTCCAGCTCCCTTGGGAATGGATGCACAGGAATTTAGGTATGTAAATAGAACCACAGAACAGGCGGTTACCAAAATCCTATTTTCTATGACCATTATATTTTTTTTAAATAATTTGAAAAAATAAAGCACCAAAAGAAATTGCGTATATCCATAGACGGCATCCTCAATTGGTATCGTTAATATGCGTACCCCCAGAAAGTCCCGGGAGTTGTAGTTCACTATGGGCGAATCCAATCCCGTCCCGGTCAGCACGCCGTTTACTGGAAGAAAACCCAACATTAAAACTGTAAAAACAAGCGATGCTTTTCCGATCCATTCTGCCCGGACAATAAAATGTAGGTAGATTAAGGTTGTTAGGGTAGCGATAGCCGTGATAAGTGTGTATATTTTATCATAATGCAACAATGCCATAACCGAACAGACAATCACACTGATAAAAACAATCAGGTTATTAAACCCCGATAGCCATTCCAACCTGAAGAACTTTTCAAAACAGAAATAGGTAAATATACATGAAAACGGAATACATATAAAAAACAGCCATTCCTCAATCGGTAACCCGGCCAATACTATTCCGAGCGTATAATCTGTATTGAACCACCAAACACCTTTTGCCGTAAACCATATATCCCAAGCAATGAAAGGGATGGCAACAATAATTGCAGATTTTAAAAACACGCCAAAATGACGATTAAAGTGAATTCGTTTATCGTATGAGGCAATGAAACATATGATGACCGTAAAGAACAATATTGCGGAATAGGTATAAGCCATCATTTTTTTCCAGAGTTAAAGTACATTTTAAAATATTTGAATGGAACAAAAAGAAATCCAAAACATTCACCGTCTTCTTTCCCGATATGCCTGTGATGTTGCTTGTGTGCCCTGCGGATTGCCAAAAAATAGGGGTTTTGGGTCTGGGACAGAAATTTTACCCTTTGATGGATAAAAATATCGTGCACAAAAAAATAAGCCATTCCGTACAGCAAAATACCTAATCCGATATGAAACAGATAGTTGAAATTTTCTACCGACCCGAAATACATCAAAGCTACCGTTGGTATGGAAAATAGGACAAAGAAGAAGTCGTTCTTTTCAAGAGCGCCCTCACTGCTGTGGTCGTGATGGTCTCTGTGCAAGAACCAAAGGAAACCGTGCATGACATATTTATGGATAATCCAGGTTGCCCCTTCCATCAATGTAAATGTGATCAATACGATTAAAAAGGCCATATCAGTTATTAATTGGGTTAAAGAGTTTTTCTAAAGTGTCGCGCCGGAAATCGAAAATCTCCCTCAATTTCCTTTTCACTAACAGCAAATGTGCAATCTCTCCAACAAGACCGAAAGGCAGTTCGTAATCTACCGTATCCTTCATCAAGACCCCATCTTTATTGGGGACGAATTCATGAAAATGCCTCCAGTACTTATAAGGTCCTTTCTCCTGTAAATCAATAAAGCATTTATTGTGTTCAATATGGGTGATTCTTGTCCTCCACTTCAACGGGATTTTCAGCAACGGAGAAACGATATAGTCGATGATCGTACCCTCAGCAATCTCCTCAGCGGTATATTCCGACAGCACTGTAAAACCCATATCTTTAGGTGTAATCTTGGAAAGGTTCTTGGGGGAAGAGAAGAAACGCCAGGCTTCTTCGATATCACAGTTCAATTGTTGCTCTCTGTATAGCCGATTTATCATAACTTAATCCTTTAAAAGTGTACCTATCATCTTAAGAAGAATCTCTGACCTGATTTGGGGACTGTTTTCCTTAATAAATGCAAAATCCTCATTTATGTTTGAGTTGTACCCTAAAAAGAAGGGAGCATTTTTTTGAACAGAAAGCCGGATAAACCTTAATTCAACATTATTAGGTTCTTTTTTGATTGCTTGCTCGATGTTTTTCTTTCCTTCTCTGAATGTTTTGAGTTTGCTAATCGGATTAAAAACATGATTTGCCCAAATAGTTTGCAATCCACCTAAATATCCAAGATGAGTAGCCGATTTGTTTTTAGACTCCATCAATTCTTCAATCATTCTTTCGCACAATGTCCGGTTTGATACCAACATGCTATAATTAGACCTCACTTCTTCTACAGCAATTGGGTTAAAACTCTTAAAATATAATATTGAACAAATGAGCAAACCAGTAATCTTGATCATAAAAAAGCCGTTTTATATCGTACATAACTTTTGAATGCCACATATGCCTTTTCAGCATTGGGAACCCGAATCCTATTATTCAATATCTCTTTGGAGGACCTTCTTTTTATTTTTTGGAACAATGACAAATAGTACCTATAAGCTAAATATACCCCGAACCTAGCGGAACTGGGCAGTTTCTTAATTCCGACAAAAGCAATTTTAAACTCTTCTTCTATTACCTTTTCAATCTGACATTTCACGCAATTATCAAATATGCACATATCAATATTTGGAAAATAGGTCCTGCCCAAAACCTGATAATCATCCCTCAAATCTCTTAAAAAATTAACTTTTTGAAATGCGGAACCTAATTTCATTGCATAAGGTTCCAATTCTTTATACTTTTCGGCGTGGCCATCCGAAAAAACTTGCAGGCACATCAACCCAACTACTTCCGCAGAACCAAAAATATATTCTTCATATAGCTCTGAATTGTAGTCTATTTTCCGCAGATCCATTTCCATACTATGCAGAAACTTTTCAATTAGGATTAGGTCTATTTTAAACAGGTTTACCGTTTCCTGAAAGGATTGAAGGATTGGATTAAGGGATATCCCCTCGTGAATTGCCACATAGGTTTCTGCCTTTAACCGGCTCAAAAGCTTCTCTTTATCATATCCATGAAAACTATCCACGATTTCATCGGCTAATCTCACGTATCCATATATTGCATATATTGCAGATCGAATCGAGGGTTTCAGCGATAGGATTCCCAAGGAAAAACTAGTGCTATATTTCTGGGTTGTTATCTTGCTAACCGAGTATGAAAGTTCGTCAAACAGCTGTTTCATGGTTTTAATTTTTTAGTTTGATTAATTCGTTTGCTACTATTTTACCCGAAATAATGGATGGAGGGATTCCAGGTCCAGGAACGGTCAATTGACCTGTGTAGAATAAATTTTTCAATCCTTTATTTCTTATTTTGGGCTTTAGGACTGCAGTCTGACCTAGCGTATTAGCCAAGCCATAGGCATTCCCACCATAGGCATTATAATCCGAAATAAAATCGCTGACACAGTAGCTTCTTTTGTATTCGATCTTTGATCGTAGATCTTTTATCCCTGTATGCCTTTCTATCCTAGAAAGCATGTTGTTCAAATATAGTTCGCGTGTAGCTTCTCCATCGTCAATTCCGATTGCCAACGGCATCAGAAGGAATAAGTTCTCTTTGCCCAGGGGAGCTAATGTACTGTCTGTTTTGGAAGGGCAACAGGAATAAAAGAGAGGCCTTTCTGGCCATTTTTTTTCCTCATATATAGAATCGATATGTTCATCAAGATCATTCTCAAAAAAAAGTGTATGATGTTCGAGGTTGGGGATGTTTTGATCGATCCCTAAATAATAAATTAGACTGGAGGGTGCAAAGGTTCTATTTTGCCAGAATTCTTCAGAATAATTTCTGTTCTCTTTACTTAATAGGGTTTCTGTATGATGGTAATCCGACGAAGCAATGACAGCGTCAAATTCATGGATCTTGCCATTTATGGTTAAAGAGCTAACCTTCTCGCTACCTGTGTTTATACTTTCAACGGTTTTGTTGAAATGGAAATAGACCCCTTGATTTTCGGCTACTTTTTTCATTGCCAAAACCAATTGATAAAATCCGCCCATAGGATAATGTGTCCCCAAAGCATAACCACCGTAATTCATCAGACTATACAATGCAGGGATATCCTTTGGAGAAGCACCCAGGAAAATTACGGGAAATTCCATTAAGGTCCTTAGCTTTTCACTTTTAAAATATTTAGCAACATAAGCCCTGAAGCCCGTCAACAAATCCAATTTAATCGCACTTTTGACTATTTTAAAAGATAGGAATTCACTCCAATTGTGACAGGGTTTATTGATAAAATCCTGCATTCCTACTTCATACTTGAATTTTGCAGCTTGCATGAATTTTTCCAATTTCAATCCGGCTCCTTTTTCGATTCTTTCAAACAAGAATTTAAGCTCTTCTAAACTTTCAGGAATACTGATTTTTCCTTCTGAAAAAACTACTTCAAACTGTGGGTTCAGCGATATCAACTCAAAGAAATCAGAAGTTTGACAACCGAAATCAGCAAAAAAACTATCCATAATATCTGGCATCCAGTACCAGCTGGGACCCATATCGAAAACATATCCATCATCGGTTGAAAACTGTCGTGCTCTACCTCCCGGCCGGTCATGTTTTTCAAACACGTGAACTTCATTACCTGCCTTTGCCAGGTAGGCACTTGCAGATAGACCCGAGAATCCTGACCCTATAACGGCTATTTTCTTCTTCATCGCCTTTTATCCTTTAAAGCTTCATTCAATAAATATTCTGTTTCAATATTCTTGTTATAAATAAGTTGATGGAACTTATTGAGTTTATTGAGCAATTTGATCAGCTCCATTTTTTCGGAATGGTTTAAGTCTCCTGTAACTATTTCAGTCGCTTTCCTGATTCTATCCATTTGGTTTTCTAAAACATTCAATCCTTTTATGCTGATTTTTAAAACTTTACTTCTTTTATCAATTTCAGAATCCGTTTGATTGACCCAACCTTGAGAAATCAGACGATTGATAATTTGCATTCCGGCGGGTTTTTCGTGAACGTTCTTTTTTATCAAGTCCATTTTGGTCATTTCGCCAAACGCCTTTAAGTTAATCAGGTATATAAAGTCATCTTGTGAAGAGAAATCAGAACCGTATATAGCTGATTTAGAGTAACTTTTAGCATATCTGTTCATATGGACAATTAAAGTACTAATTACACTTTCTGCACTTCGCCCATTTTCTTTTCCTTCCCAATAAGGTTCGTTATCCATTTCCTGGCTTTTATATTTGACGTTAATCCACCTTTTAAAGCCTTCGATATCCTCAGGATATATGTTTTCTAGCGAATTTTCTATCTCAAATACTTCAACTAGATCGATAACACTTTTTAAAATATCGTACTTCATTTTTATTTTGTTATACAATTATACTATTTTTAATTTAAAAAAGTATTTTTTTATACGTTTTTAAATTTCGATTTTAAATCTGTCGATAAATCTACTGTTTATCCTTGTTCACCTTACTTACTTAATCCCATCCCAATCAAACCTCTTCTACTCCTTTTACAAATCCATCCAAATACGGCTTTTGCACCTTACCATTGGGCATTCGTATCAGGTGTCGTTTTTTATCCCTAAATCCTATTCTTGATTTTGCAGTCCTTTTAATTCAAACAAGGTAGTGAAATGCTTGTTTGATTATGTTATTATGCTATCTGCGCTCAATTGCTTTACATAAATTCGGATTAATTACCGCCTGCATTTTAGATATGAACACAAGAAAACTTAACCCTTGAAACCAGAAGCATAAAATAGCTTGAACTAAAAAGATTATCGGAAACAATCGGGAAATTCATGTAATGTGAAGGTACTTACAAACTAGCTGTAATTACACTAGGATACCTGAAATATGATATACAGAATGCTGACAAAGGATTCCCAACCTTTAAAATGTAATGAAGTAAATTGAAAAAATTAATCATATTCGTAATACAAAGTGGTTTAAACAGTATTTTTTTTAATTTAATTTTTTTTCGAAAACCTTATTTAATTGGCTGTGTTACTTAGTATATACTTAATTAAAAATATATGGATTCTTTAGATTTAAAAGGAAAATGGAACATCATAAAAGGTAAGGTTAAACAAAAGTATGCAGATTTAACAGATGACGATCTTCTTTATGTTGAAGGAAAAGAAGATGAACTCTATGGAAGGCTGCAGGAAAAAACAGGCAAGACCCGTGAAGAGATAAAATCATGGATAAATGATTTGGATAAGGAAGCATAGATAACAGTTAGAATCTGGGAGCCTAACCTAATCAGTTAGGCTCTCTTCATAAACCCTACTTGATTTGGTTCAAGATTTAATAATATACCTAGATTTATTTAATCGATATCCTACCACTAATAACAAATGCTCTTCGAATACATTTTTTCTAAAGATTTGGATTTCTTGAAAAAAACCAAGAGTTAAATAGATTAGATACTCAAACCAATCGGGAAACTACATCATGGAAAATTATTTGGAAGCATTCCTAATGTATATTTACGATTGAAATTTTATTGTGGTTTCCCACTTGCCCTGAATCCCATCCTTCAATAGTGGATACAGACAACTTCTTAGGGATAGGGGAAGCTTTTATCTATAGGCAAAGTAGGACAGCGCTAGACCGACAAGCCCATAAATAGCCCGTGGATACCTCAATGGAAAAATGTATACAGTTGGGCATTTTTTGCCGCATTGACATAACTGTTCTTGGCAAAGATCTCATTGGTATAATGTTGCATAGATTCTGAAACACTAAAATACATCAACCCTATTCCCATGCCTGCTGCAAAGAGCATAGAGATCCATGAAAAAAATGAATAATCCGGAGAGCTGTCGTTTCTACCCAGTTTGATGTCGCCAAATTTACTGACCATCAAAAATATAAGGAAAAGAACAAAAATGGTAACAGACCAGACGTAAATCCAATTCAGGTTAACAAAAATAAAGGTCTTAACATCATTTAGGATCTCGTTCACTGTTCCTGGGAAGAGAGCCGATACCAAACATACACTACCAACTGATTCCGCCCCGTCAAGAAAATAGCAATAAATATATAACTATCTTAACCATGCAGCACACTCCATTGGGCGAGGAGATATAGTTAGCAATAGAAAAAGCGTACTAAAAAAAATCAACAACCCCTCAATAAAATTGGTCAATGCCAGCTGTAGACTTCCCTATTGTCAGGCCTACTGAAAAACTAACGTACCATCAACTAGTTTTCGAATCATTTGGAACAGCCATTACCCTAAAAAAAACACCAATGCATTTGAAACCAATTAACCGATTAAAAATGGAGCATAAGGAATTGTCCTGTCAATAAATTTATTGATCTTGCGTTCTACATTTTCTAAATTCATTCATTTGTTTTGATCATTTACTTGGTTAGTGTAATTGCTCTTTTCAAGTTCCCTGACAAAATCCTCTCCCCAGTACTGAACATCATAATGTTTAATTTGTTGTAAAGACCTCTTGATCCGCAAAAGCGCTTCCTCCTCCGGCATAGTAAGAGCCTGGTGTAAGGACTCGATCATGCTTCGGCGATCATAGGGATTTGTTGGTACACAATATGGGAGTTCGACAGATGCACCAGCAAATTCAGAAAGTACCAAAACACCCGATTGGTTCAAAATCCCCTGCGTTGCGACAAATTCCTTGGAAACAAGGTTCAGACCATCTCGCAAAGGTGTTATCCAGGCCACATCTGCCAGAGCATATTGGATAAGGACTTCTTCGAATGGAAGGGCTTGGAAGAAATATTGAATTGGAGTCCAGTCCAGAGTAGCGTACCTACCATTGATTTCTCCCACAGCCTGATTGACCTGATCCCTGATCTTGTCATAGATGCGCATGCCTTTTGATGGCGGGGTACAAACGTTTATCAGTTCGACCCTTCCTCGAAATTCAGGATATTCCTTCAGAAATTCTCCGAAGGCCAATACCTTTTCCAAAGGTCCCTTCACATAATCCATCCGTTCAATTGATACAATTCGTTTGATATCTTTACTTGCTACCTCCGATCTGTATTTCTCAATCCTCTGCGCAATCCCATCTTTAGTTATCAAATTCTCAATCAACTCATAATTAACACCAACAGGTTGTGCACCTAATCGAATCGTCCGTCCCTCAACTGAAATTAATTTAGTCATCTCTTCAACACCCAATGCCATGCTATAAGTAAGAAATTGTTTGGAAACATTTACTGTCTTAATTCGCCTAAAAGGAGTATGGCTGCGCAGTACATCGATAAAATTCTCGACATATCGCGGAATATGAAAACTGATAAAATCACACATCAGCAAGCTTCCTATGATTTCCCGTCGCCAAGGAATTGTATTAAAAATATCCGCTGCAGGGAAAGCAGTGTGGTGAAAAAAACCTATTTTGAGATCCGGACGCATCATTTTCAAGAAGGAAGGAACCATCCAAAGATTGTATTCGTGGATCCAAACCAGCGCTTCAGGTTCGGCATCTCTCGCTATCCGCTGAGCAAATAACTTATTGATTTTCAAATAATGCTCCCAATCCAGATGATTAAATTTAGCCTTATCGACAAAGGAAAAAATTGTTGGCCAAAATGCCTCCTTGGAGAATACCCTATAAAATTTATCGATGTCTTTTTGGGAAAGTGAGATAGCTGATACATCAAGGTTAGGAAATTTATTGGCATCAACTTTTTTTCTCATATCCTTATTTCCATCCCCCAAATCTACTTCCTCTCCAATCCAAATGCCGGGTCTACCCTTTTCAAAGAGCCCTAATAAGGATGGAATTATTCCATTAGGACTTTTCGGAGATATCTGCTGAAGTTTACCTTCGACCATGATCCGGTCATAGGGAAGTCGATGGTAAACCATTACTAGCTGTCGGTCTTTGGAAGATTGTCGAGGAAGTGATTCTTCAGTAAAATTATTCACGAAGTTGGAAAAATTTGAATATTCCTCCATACATTCAAGTATACCTCCAGCTCCAGGACGATGTGCCTGGTATACATTCAAAAGACTTTCAGTAGCTTCTAAAAGTGCTATTTCTGACCTTCCAACGGCAACACCTTGAAATCCAGCATGAAACAGAGAAAGGTCGTTTAATGTATCTCCTGCGACTAAAACCTTGCTTTCAGGAAATCCCAAATGATCCACCAGTTTTTTCAGTGTACTTCCTTTATTAACACCTTTTGGAAGAATATCCAAATATTTCCCCAAGGAGGTCACCACCTCACATTTTCTAAGTTCAGCAATAGCACGAACCTCAGCAAGATCTGTCCTTAAATCGTAGAAATAGGAACAGCGCCGCTGTTGGGGTACTCGTTGATATTCCAAACCAGGGATATCTGAAAAATCCTCTTGAAGCTCATACACCGAAGGCCAATTGCTTTCAATTTCATGTTGAATGGGGTCAACTGGGATAAGCGTAGCTCCGTCGCATATAGTAGCCCCAACATCAGCAATAATAAAATGAGGTCTCGGGATTGTTGGATCGTTCAATAATGGGATAACGGACTCTAAGCCTCGCCCTGTAACGAACACCAATTTAATATTCTTATTTTCTTTAATAATCTGATAGAGTTTTAGACGATCTTCCATTGATCCTCCTAAAAATGTTCCGTCTAAGTCCGTAGCTAAAAGCATCATCTTAATTTCCCTTCCAATTCCGCAAATTTTGATCGTACGGAATGATTTCTATATAATATTTCATAAATACATTCAAGAATGGGTAAGCCCAACCCATGTTTTTTCGCATAGCAAAAAAGTCCTTTAGCTGCCCAGTAACCCTCAGCTATCATTCCTAATTCATTCAGTGCTCCTTCTGCCGAATGCCCTTGGGCAATAAATTCTCCAAACCGACGATTTCGGCTCTTGTGAGAATATCCAGTCACTAGCAAATCACCAGCGTAAGAAGAATTAAAGATCTCTCTTTGCACATTAGTTTTAAGCCTTAGAATATTTTGCATTTCGAAAAGAGCATTGCTAACGAGCACTGCTAGGAAATTATCGCCATAACCTAAACCTTTGGCCATACCACAGGCTATACCTAATACGTTTTTATAAATAGAAGCATAGCCAACCCCCATTGGATCGTTGTTGCTACGCACTTTGACATAAGGTCTTCTAAACAACACATCTATCTTATCAATAGTATCTTGGTTTGAACAGGACAAGGTCAGATAAGTTGGTTTGCTTTCTGCAATTTCTTCTGAATGACATGGTCCTGCAATGGTCACGATTTGGGACTCTGGTATTTTTAATTTTTCGCACAAAAAACTGCTCGGAGCTTCATTATTATCCCCAACAGTACCTTTCATAGCGGTTAAAACAATCTTTTTATCAAAAAGTGAACAATCAAAGCTATAACAGATCTGTTCCAGGGAGGCACTTGGTACAGCAAAAATAATTATCCTTGATTGAGCTACCACATCCTGCAGGTTGCTACTTGGAAAAACAAATAATGGATTGAGCTGAATTTGCTGAAGATAACTAGGATTGTTTCCTTTTTCCTTAATATGGTTTACCTGTTCTTTCCTTCGCAAGTACCAATATGTTGGGATCTTATTTTCGGTTAATATTTTTACTAAAGCAGTAGCCCAACTTCCACCACCCACAACACTTACTTCAATCAAACTTTTGGGATTTATTTGCAGAATATTGGTTTAGATTCTGCTGTTTAATAATTTATGAGAAACAAATATAAGAAAAAATAAACTAATAAGCAAATTTACCGATAGATCCTTGGGTAATTTAAAAATTGTAATGGTTCCTAAAGCCCTTCCCCTGCCTGTTTCGTAATTGAGAATCAGTTTGATAGGTAACTATGATAATCTTTCCATGCTTCTCTTCAAAGGAATTTCTTTAATTTCAAGTCCTTCATTATTTTGGAAATTGCATTGTTTAATATAGATACTGTAAATTAAATATTTCCAACAATTCAATAGGAAACTTTCCAAATAATAAGTTTAGATAATCAACGAAAAGTAATTTACTTGGTAATAATTATTATTCTGTAAACCCAACAGAATTTAAAGCCTTTAAATATGTATCATCTGGACAGTCTGGATGAAACTTTAGTTAAAAAAAAACATAAAATTTTAAAACTTTATTATTCCGTTCTTTATTTATTGATGGAACATTTTCCACATATTGCATGGTATTTAAATAGCTTTTCCAATATACAAATGATAATGGTCATAAAACAAAATAGCATAATAGATGTTTAATATCATTCTTAGAGCCAATCGGCACATCTGTTCATGTGGGAAAGTATTTCATATATAGCAATATATCGTTTATAGGTTTTCATTGGAAAACCTTTTTATTTAGATTTGAGTAATGAGCAATAAAGACAAAACCATTTTATTACTAGTCATCTCAGTATTAGTTATTATTTTTATATTAGGCCTAAATATTAATCCCAAGCTTTTGGCCCTATTTAATTAACCCCTATAGCCTTTTTATTACAAACTAGAATATAGTGCTATATATTTATCTTAATTTTTAATATACCGGGGGGCCTGCAAGTAAAGAATACACTTATTTAAGTGTTGCCCATTGTTCTATGTTTATGCTTATCTTTCCTCGATAAAATACTGAAGACTCGCATTGAAAAAAAAGTGAGGGATAATAAACAGGATATCAAATCAGATTTAGAATAAGGGTTTGTTATTAATTAAAACAATAAATCTTTGATGAAAATCCTTCGACCTGCAAATTGACTGAAATAAATTCAAACACCATTTATCAACATAACACAAGGCAAACAATACAATGCTGGAAAACTATCCTATCAAATTTAAACTAGCTTAAAACCTAATTTAATAATAATTGTTCTAAGAATACACTTATTCAAAATATGTGAATTCTTTAGATTTAAAAGGGTAATGGAACATTCTTAAAGGAAAACTTAAACAGAAATAAACAGATTTAACAGAGGAGGACCTTCTTTATGTTGAAGGAAAAGAGGATGAATTATTTGGAAAACTGCAAGAAAAATGGGTAAGAGCCGTGAAGAGGTAAAATCTTGGTTAAATGATTTAGATAAAGATGTATAAATAACAGTTTAGAATTAGAGAGCCTGACTTATTTAGTTAGGCTTTCCTCTTTATTCCTCCCGGAAGCCATTTAAGATTTAATAAAAAACTTTATCCTATTTTATTGATCTCCTTCAATTAATTTCAAAAAACTACTAGGCAAATTTGTTTTTTATCATTGAAATGCCCAAAAATTTTTCTGAACTGATAAACCAAAACCTTTTCTTAATTCCCTTCAATTTCTTTTGGTATATAGGATGTTTACCTCTTGGTAATAATCTATAAGTAGTTGGCCATTGTTTTCTACAAAAAAACTATATCACTTTGGGAGAATATTGTCTCCGTAAATTCTTGGTTTTACCGAAAATGATCCATATTAATAATATCTTTTTTGAAAATAATTATTATTCCAAAAAGCCATAGTTTATGGGAAATCGAAGGCTTAAATATTTTAGATTATTAATATGTGACAAATGATCCGATAATAAATACCCTAACTGGAAATGAACAAATTTTAAGCATTTTAAGGTAAATTTATATGCAGAATTGTATTTAGTTTGTGGTAATAAAAACAAAATGCCAAACTATGTAGTTTGGCATTTTGTTTAATACTTTAAAAAAATATTTATTCAGCTTTGGAATTTAAATTAGTATCTGCAATAGACGTTAATTTTTCATCGCAGGATTTTTCTTCTTTTAAAGTTTCCAACAGCAATTTTAATGCGTCTTTATGATCAAGCACCTTCGCGAAAGCAGCCAAGGTACCATAGGTAGCGATTTCATAATGTTCAACTTTCTGTGAAGCGGCAATTATTCCGGCGTCACGGATAGCTCCAGCCTCAGTTTCTTCCATTATACTTTTTCCCTCTTTTAACAATCCTGCCATCGCATTACATTTCTCCGCTTTAGCTTTAACCCCGATTGACCTAAATATATCTTCAAGCCGACTTACATGTTGTTTAGTTTCTTCCAAATGAGACGATATTGCTGTTTTTAGTTTTTTCGAGGTTGCATTTTTCTCCATTTTTGGTAACGATTTTACCAATTCCTTTTCAGCCCAGTAAATATCCTTCAAAGATTCCTCAAAAAGGTCCTTTAATCCTTAGCAGCATTACTTTTTGACTTAATTTTGGTTTCTGAACTTGTTGATTTTGTAGTTGCCATCAATTTTAGATTGTTTAATATAATAACAAACTCAACCAATAATAGTTCTTAAAAATATTGCTCTGAAGATTTAAGGAGCTGGTCGTATTAGAATAGCAGCATTTGAATATGTCGTGTGCCAGAAAGACGACCAGGCCAAAATTTTGTAGAAATATCAGGATCGATTTTGGGTAGGTTTACTTCTTGGTTGATCAAAATGAATATAATCAAAGCATAAGTGGAATTTGATGGATAAATTGAAAAAACTTTAGGTTTATTGAAGAAAGTTTATAAAGTTATCCATGGCGGTGAAATTTGGCCAACCTTATTGTAACTTTTTAATTCACACATCCGTTTTAATAGCCCCTTCCTTAATAGGTAGAGGCTGTTTAATGTAATTCAAAACAACAATTTTACAGTGTAGCGATCGAACAATGGAATGCGTTTCATACATAAACCAAATCTAAAATGAAAAAGAGAGCCTTAACCACTTTTACACTATTTTTATTATTTCTATCAAGCTCACTTTTCTATAGCTGCGACAAAGAGGGATACCCACTTCCAGATGATAAGTATGTCGAAATAACCTATAATGGAGAAACCTTTATTCAGCAAGGAAGATTGTTTACTTTCAACCAGCGTCAGGGTCCTAACTTTGATTACAATTATCATAACCTTCCCCACTATGCAAAGGGAGTTGGGTATATAACATTAAATGCTTCTATGAATAAGAAGGGCTTAAAAGAATCACCCTTACATACTATCCTTATAAAGATTCCTGTCGGTGACGAGATCCTACTTAACCATAAGTATGTTATCAAATCCCTCCCAGGTAAACAGATAATTAACAAGATGGATGATTATATTTCAATTTACGAAAGGGAGGATTTTTCATTTATAAGATATAATCCATACTTAAATTACTCTCAATACATTTTTGGAGATGGTAAGGTCTATTTTACCAAAATAACGAAGAAAGAAAATGGAGCTGAGGATATTGAAGGCACTTTTGAATTCACAATTCCATCAGTTGCGGTAAACGAGGGATTTGATGTAGTAAAAGGTAAATTCAAGCTTTATCTTAATAAGATCTAATGTTGAATTTATTTGTTGAATTTTGAGCCCCTTCCTTAATTGGTTGGGGCTTTCTTTATGCTATAAGTTTTATAAAGCCGAACTTTAACCATTCTATCTTATTTACACTGATTTAACCATAACAAGAGTTGGGAATGGATTGAGCGTATTTATGGTTCCTGTATACGATGGTTTTATGGAATATTTGATTACTCAAGTTCGATGGTAGATAATATCAAATTGGAGGATTTCGATTTGTCAGGTAAAAACATTGAGATTGTGGAAGCTAAAAATACAGTTCTTAAATCAGATATATATACTAATGGTTTTGATGTTAATGCTACCTATGTTGAAGGTGAAACTTGTTACATCATCGTTAAGATCAATTAATTAACAAGCCCCCATTTAAGTATGAGTATAAAAAAGCCCAATGAATAAGGTGACATTGGGCTTATCGATAGCTAGTTTATTTGTAACGATGTAATAATATCTTGAAGTTAACAAAATAATATTTAAAACAAAACCCAATGGACTTAACAAATCCATTGAGCTCAAAAACGACACTACCAAATGAATGTTTTTGATATTTAAATATAGTGAAAAAATAGGAGAATTTGTGAATTAAAAAAGATATGCCTAATTAAAAACCCGGTGGTAATGGGGAGGCCACCGGGTCAGTGATTAAATATGTTGATATTGCTTTATTAAGATAATAATATAATATTCAACGACCATCCTGTGCAATCCGGCAATAAAAATACCCAAATGCCTGAACACCCTTGGGTAGCCTTATTTGATTATAATGTAAAAATTGAATCGCTTAAAAGTAATAAAAAATCCTTCAATTATTAAAACAAAAAACCCAATGGAATAATATCCATTGGGAACATTTGATAACGCTCACTATGTACGACATAAACTTATCGTAAAGATAATTAATTCTATTAAAAAACCCAATAGCATGGGGTGCCATCGGGTTAGAATCAAAAATTATAGAATTAATTTTTAATAAATGTTCTCATAAAAAACCCAATGGCCCTATCAATTCCATTGGGTTAAACAAAGTTACAAAGCATATTTGAATGAATCTGCTGAAATTAATCAATAATAATTATAAAAACAAAAGCCCAACAGCAAAAATGCCATTGGGCCATTAATTGAGAATGGATGTGTGTAGAGATATAAATATAATAAAGAAAAATGAAAACCCGAGGAACTGGATTGCCATGAAAAGTAAAGAGAGACTAAAGAACTTACAGCGATTAGTGAGGGCTAATCCAGATGCATCTATACGCAAGGAAAACCTGTCTAAATTTGCAAGGATCTTTGGAAAGACCATTTTTCCAAACGGTGCATTTCTTTATCCAGATCCAATATGAAAACGGAGGAGTTACCATTGGTAGAGAGAATATGAATAAAACTGCCCAAGGATCATAAAGATTTTTGGAGTGTTAAATATTCAGCAAAGGTAACTGTAGCTTAAGCTGAACGTTTAGGTTGTAATTTATGAGAATTAGCTGAACGTGTCTATGGTTTGGGAAATCCAAAGCAAAAAACCATCCCTAATTTCTAGAGATGGTTTCCAGTGACCCCGCTGAGGCTCGAACTCAGGACCCACAGATTAAGAGTCTGCAGGCCGGCTCTCCTCAACAGGAGTAAAAATCTATGTTTCCTGCTTGCTTTAGCAATTTATGAACTTCTTTTTATTATTCAAAATTTACAGCTGTGACGTATTTGTGACGGTTGATTTAAAGGAAACAGTAAGTTATTTCAAAGGGTCCTCCAAGAAAGCTTTGAGACCTCTAATTTCCCATAATGAAGGATTACAGGTTGAATTTTTGATTAATGTTTTTAGGGAGTCTAATTGTCGATAAGTTCATTACATGCTAAAGTATTAATTCATAATATTAAATTTTATACTTGAATGAAAATTTACTAAACCATATATTTACGTTGGACCAACTGAAAAAACAGAACAAGAAATATAAAAAAAAGAAGCAAAAAAATTTCCTAAAACTACTTTGAGTTTTTGGATAAACTTATCACAGATGGGGTTTAGGAAACTTTCCCACCAATTTATGGAAATCAACCAAATTGCAAGTTAATTACTTCATTTATACCTTTTTATCGATTAATTCTAATAAATTTCATTAATTCTTTTCAAATATTTATAAGAAATTGTCATATGGAAACCACAATAACTTGATATTCAGACCTACCTAAGATTTTAACGTATACAACAAGATTAGGTTATTAAGCGGAATAATGCTAAATTTTAAAAACATTTGGCGAAATCAGAATTTACTAAAAAATAGCAAATGAGATCTATCCTAATAAGCTATAATAAATAAATGCAACTTGTTTAACTAAACGTTGCATTTGTTGCATTTGTTCAATAATATAAGAGATTTTAATAGATTACTACTTCAAATGTGCTCTTAACATCCACGCCATTTTTTCGTGGGTTTCAATAAATCCGGTGATGTAATCGCTGGTACCGGCATCGTTATATTTTTCCTGAACCGCATCAATACTACCCCTGATAAAATCGATTATAGTATCATGATCAGCCAAGAGTTCTGTTATAAAACCAGCACTGTCATTTTTTTGGTTAGAGACTTCGCTAAGATGCGTAAGTTCCAAAAATTCTTTTAATGTTCCGGGGGCATAATGACCTATCGTACGGATACGTTCAGCTACACCATCCATCAAGTCTGCCAATTGTTGATACTGACCTTCGAAGAAAATGTGCATAGAATGAAAGTCAGGTCCTTCAACATTCCAGTGTGCATTTCTTGTTTTGGTGTACAATACAAATTCATCTGCCAATAATTTACAAAGAATTTCGGCTACTGCCTGTCTGTTTTCGCTTTTAATTCCAATTTGCGTTTTCATTTCTTGATTTATTTATTTATTAATAATACTTTTTTACATAGTCATCCCACCATCAACAGCTATGGCTTGCCCTGTGATATGGGGAGCAGAAGCGATGAATAAAACCGCATCAGCAATATCCCCTGCACTCTGATCCACACCTTGCGGTATCAGTGTTTTCTTGTTACGTTCCCATGACTGACTTTCGGTTTCTCCGGCTTGTTTCCAGCGGTCTGCGATACCACCTTCACCACGCCACATCCCTGTACCAATGATACCAGGGCAAATAGCATTTACGGTAATTCCCGTTTCGGCAACCTCTTTTGCAATACTATTGGTAAAACCAATCACCGCAAATTTAGAAGCTACATAGTGTGATAAATGTGCCATACCCATTTTGCCGGCTATAGAGGCCGTATTGATAATGGCTCCGCTTTTTTGTGGTTTCATGACTTCTAACACCGCTTTAGTACATATAAAAACACCTTTTGCATTTACCGAAAGTACTCTGTCCCATTCATGTTCGTCTATTTCCTCGATACTTCCTATACCCACTACACCAGCGTTATTTACGGCTACGTCTAAACTTCCAAAGGTATTTATTGTTTCACTTACTGCACTTTTTACGGAAGCATAATCTGTTACGTCTACAGCCAAGGCCAAAGCTTTACCTCCAATTGATTTGATTTCTTTAGCCACTTTTTCTACGAATTCTTTTTTTACATCTGCCAAAGCTACATGGGCACCTTTCTTAGCAAAAGTCAAAGCAATTGCTTTTCCAATTCCGCCACCTGCTCCGGTTACAAATACTGTTTTATCTTTGAAATTGTCCATATTTCATCTTTCTAAGGTTAGCTATCTGTTCTTTATATTACAAATTTACTTTATTATCAGCCAAGTCTATTTGTAGAACGATGACAAAATGATGTAGAAAAGATTTAATCATTCTAAAATCTGTCAGATAACCAATAACTGCATAATGCTGTTCCAGAATGCTGTAGTAATAAAACCAACTAAAATGCTAACTCCGATAATCAGGTTAATTAACCTCGCATTAAGCCTGAATTGTTCTGCAATAATACTGGAAGTAATAAGGGTGGGCATTGCTGCTTCAAATACGCTTATACGTGCAATATCTCCTTTAATTCCTAACAAAATTGAAGCAATTAAAACCAATGCCGGAGCAATCATTAATTTGTATAACATGGACATTGAAATCTGGGAGATTTCCTGTTTCCATCCCTTAAATTTCAATTGTAACCCTACGGAAAAAAGAGCTAATGGTCCTACCGTAGCTGCCAATTTATCAAAGAAAGGTTCAGCTATGCTCAAATCTGTCACCTTAGATAAGATAAGTGCACCCATACAACCTATAAAGGGCGGAAAAGTCAGCAATCTTTTAACCAAAACTGATGCTTTTATTCCTTCTTTATCTGAACGGTTTCCTTTAATTGCTGAAATTATACCTACAGTGGATAAAAGTACAAACATCACTTGGTCGCAAATGATGGCTATGCTTAAATCTTGTTCGCCATAATATGCCATAATCAATGGAAACCCTATAAAAGACGTATTGCTGTAACCTCCAGCAAGCTCAAGTGTACTTCGGGAGCGTTGACCATACCCTTTGTACCGGGAATAAAATTCCATAAAAATCCAGCATCCAGCCCAAACCAATATAGGAGAAAGAGCAGGAAATAACATTTGGCTGCTCCATTCAATCTTAGGAATATATTTAAAAGAAACAGCAGGGAGTGCCAGATATAAAATCCATGTGTTGATTCCCTTATGTGCATCTTGCGGAATTAATTTTGCTTTTCGAAATATCATTCCGGCAATTATGCAGAATGCTATCATCACAAAATTGACCATAATTTCAATAATATTTTAACTATGCAAAATTAGCAGATTGGAATACCGCCATGTATGTATAAAATAAATAAAGGTTTGTATATTTGTGTTATATTAACCTATCTGAAAAATAATTTGTGAAATTTGAAATTTTTAAAGACCCCCCAGATGCCGGTATTGTTGTAAAAGCTTCTTTACTTACGCTTGTTATCCTAATTTCTTATTTTTTAGGTCTTGGGATTAATAAGTTACTACAACTTTCTGATGATTATTTAAGTGGTATATGGTGTGCCGTATCCGCTATTGTGGTCTTTGATGACCTCCCAAAAAATGCTAAAAGTCTGATGAAAGACCGACTTTTGGGCACATTTGTAGGAGTTTTGCTGACAACAATAATAGTTTACTTTACTACAAATCTTTTTTTGTCAATTGGCATTGCATTGTTCTGTACCTGTATTTTTATTTCTGTTTTTAAATGGACAGGAGCGTTAAAAATTGGATGTATTACTGTTATTATTGTTGGATTGAGCACCCATGACAAAGCTTTTGAAATTGTCTGGCGGTCAGGATTAATGCGTTTTCTTGAATCTGTTGCCGGATGTACTCTCTCTCTTGTCGCTACTATCGTCATAGAGCAAATAAAAATAAAAACGAACAAGTAATTTTTGAGAGAGCAAAGCATGACTAAACTAAAACAGTTTTTCCCGTTAGAAATATTAGATTTTGAAGAAGCTTCGTTTCACCTTACGATTCACGGTCAAAATTATTTTGAGCTGGTGTATATTTATGATGGAATGGGGATTCATCAGATTAATCAAAATCATCTTTCATATTGTTCAGGAGACTTATTTGTGATTTCTCCGGAGGATGAGCATAATTTTAAAATGGATACAAAAACCAGGGTCATCTGCATTAAATTTACAGATGACTATTTTAGCAGTAAAGAGCACTGGAAATTTCAAGATTATATGAATAACAATCCTGAAAGCATTATGAACAACAAAATCTTGAAGGAAGTTAAATTAGAATTTAGCCCGGAAATTCATCAAATACTACGAAATACAATTGATAATATACTTCTTTACAACAACTCGCATAATGTTGTTACATCACCTGTCGTTTTTCATCAGGTGCTTTCTGTTTTCGGCATTATTAAGGAAGCTATGCAGGATATGTCGCTTAACGGAAATGACCATTTTCCAGCAAGGGAACAATTGATTTCATATATCCATCAGCACATTTACATTCCTGACAAAGTAAAAATAAAGAATATTGCTTCACATTTCAACATTGCCACTACGTATTTCAGTGCCTATTTCAAACGTAATTTTGATATAAATTACCGAGAATACCTTAATCATTACCGTTTGATGCTTATTAATAAAAGACTGAAATCTGGACAATTTAACATGAGCCAAATTGCTGAAGAATTTGGATTTAATGATGAAAGCCATTTTTCTCATTTTTATAAGAACAACACAGGTCACAGTCCATCTCTTTATGATCTTTCTAAAAAAAAGAAATGACACAAGGAATTATAAAAAATAATTTTATTACAAAATGAGTTCATTAATCGGTCAAAATCTACTTCTCATAGCCAAACAAACCTGCCAAAAGTATAAGAGTAATTATCCTTATTAAATTCACTGTTCACAGCAAAATGAAGAACAATTATGGAAGTAATTGTAACCCTCCAAAAAAAGACAATCTAGAAAAATTTGTGATAAACTGTATTAGTGTTTTCAGTTCATAAAATAAAGAACTCTGGAAAATATCCTGTGACCATCCATGCTCTAATCAAATGTGCAATAATAATGAATTTCCTTTTGAATTTTATAGCACCGGTATGGTACGTTCGTTTTACATTATCAATGAGGATTTTAATAAAAAAGCGATATGACCCTAAAATAAAATTAGGGATAATCGATAGAGAATGAAAACAAAATAACACACAAAATGAATTGTCAATGTCTACTTGATCTTTTCAACAGCTGCTCGAACCTGCTGAAGATCGGGCTGTCTATCTATGCATTCCTGAACGCCCTCGGGATATCTCTCTAAGATGAATTCATTGAAATCCTTACAGCTCCTGAAAATATTGAACTGCTTGTCGTGGATGTTCCATACGATGCCTTTTCCCTTTATGGCGTTCTGTGCAATGGCAGCTCCACCGACTCCCCCCAGGCCATATCCCAGGCCCTGTTTCCATGAATTTGCCAACTCCAGCTCCATATATAGATAGTTATGGCCTCCAAAGAGCACCTGTCATTATAGACGAGTTACCGACAATTTATTTTAGAGGCTTGGACAATCTTATTGCAACGGCGAGAAGTAATAAGGTAGCGGTTTGCTTAGGCTTTCAGGATTTTTCCCAATTAATTCGTGACTATGGAGATAAGGAAGCTAAGGTAATTCAGAATACGGTCGGTAATATTTTTAGCGGTCAGGTCGTGGGCGAAACGGCAAAGAGCCTGTCAGAACGCTTTGGGAAAGTATTACAGAAACGCCAAAGTATGACGATTAACCGAAATGACAAATCAACTTCAATTTCTACCCAATTAGACAGTCTTATTCCAGCTTCAAAAATCAGTACACTTACACAAGGTATGTTTGTCGGTTCAGTGTCCGATAACTTTGACGAACGTATAGAACAAAAGATATTTCACGCAGAAATTGTAGTAGATAACGAGAAAGTTGCTGCCGAAACAAAAGCGTACCAGAAGATACCGGAAATTTTATCCTTTGTCGATGAAAGGGGAGAAGATAATATGAAACGGGATATTGAGAACAATTATCGTCAGATAAAATTAGACATTGTTCATATCGTGGAAAGTGAAATGGAGCGTATAAAGAACGACCCGAATTTACAGCATTTGATACAGGAGGGATAATATTGAATTTTTAAATCATTTATTTTGAAATATTTTAAATTACAGCGTCTTATAAAAGAGAGCAGACTTTTTTATTAACTTTGTTAAGTGAAAAAAATGTTTTCAATATTATTATTGTCTGTGTATTTAATTTCGACAACTGAATTAGGTCAGTTATTGAAGTTTCCTATACTTATAGAGCATTATTTCGATCACAAAGAAAAAAATCCGGAGGTTACTGTTTTGCAATTTTTGGAAGTTCATTACGCCGGGAGCCATCTGGAAAACCATCCACACGATGACGATTATGAACAAGACAAACAATTACCGTTTATCGTACATATCGATGTTTTGAATATCAGTTTTGTACTTGTCCCCCCTTTTAGTTTTGATATAGAAACCAAAAAACTTGTAGGCAAAGAACCCAAAACCTTGCCTTTGGACGATACATTTTCTGATAACAATTACCGTTCTGCCATCTGGCAACCTCCGAAATTCTGTTAATCTTTTTTGATTTCCACGATGAATCCTTTCATCGTGCATTTGCTGTTTGATAATACTTTCATTCGGGCAGTCGGTGTATTTTGTGTCCGCCTGTAGGATTGATCATGTATTGGAAACGTCAAATCTCTTTATTTATCATTTACGATTAACAGAATAAATTATGCTTACAAAAATCATTGAGTTTTCTGTAAAGAACAAACTCATTATAGCATTATTGGTTCTTGGTTTAATCGGCATTGGCTCTTATCAGGTAAGCAAATTACCGATTGATGCTGTGCCGGACATTACCAATAATCAGGTGCAGGTTATTACAATCGCTCCGTCTTTTGGGGCAACCGATATCGAACGTCTGGTTACTTTCCCAATTGAACAGGCGAACTCCAATATTTCCGGACTCAAAGAAATCCGCAGTTTCTCCCGTTTCGGATTGTCCTTGGTTACCATTGTTTTTGATGATGGTATTGATGTGTATTGGGCAAGACAACAAGTGGCAGAGCGGCTGCAACAGGTTCAGAATGAAATTCCGCAAGGTATCGGAACACCGCAATTAGGGCCGATTTCTACCGGTTTGGGCGAAATCTATCAATATGTCGTTCGTCCTAAAGAAGGTTTTGAACAAAAATACGACGTTACGGAACTCCGTACCATTCAGGATTGGATTGTGCGTCGACAGCTACTTCAGGTCAAAGGCGTAGCGGAAGTCAGCAGTTTTGGCGGTAAATTGAAGCAATACGAGATTGCCGTGAATCCCGACCGACTTAATGCTTACGGCATTACCATCAATGATGTTTTTGATGCACTGAATGCCAATAACCAGAACACCGGCGGTGCTTATATCGAAAAAGGGCCAACCGTTCTCTACATTCGGAGCGAAGGTTTGGTGGGCAATATTGAGGATATTCAAAACATTTCCATTACCAATAAAAACAACGATGTACCGCTGTTTATCCAAGATGTAGCTGATGTCAAAATTGGTTTTGCCACCCGTTACGGAGCGATGACTTACAACGATCAGGGCGAAGTTTCGGGTGCGGTGGTGATGATGCTGAAAGGTGCCAACAGTAGTCAGGTCATCAAAGATGTAAAAGCCAAAGTGGCTCAAATCCAGAAAACCCTGCCCGAAGGCGTGGTGATAGAACCCTTTCTTGACCGTACCAAAATGGTGAATAATGCCATCAGCACGGTAGAGAGAAACCTTATGGAAGGTGCTTTAATCGTGGTATTTGTCCTCGTTTTATTTCTCGGAAATTTCAGAGCCGGCTTACTCGTGGCTTCGGTGATTCCACTAGCAATGCTTTTTGCCATTTGTATGATGAACCTTTTCGGGGTGAGCGGCAATCTGATGAGTTTGGGTGCACTGGATTTTGGATTAATCATCGACGGAGCGGTCATTATTGTAGAAGCCGTCCTGCATCAGTTATCCCTCAATCCTAAGTTCAAGAGCCTGCTGAAAATTCCGTCCAATGATATGGATAGTGTAGTTACAGAATCTGCCGGAAGAATGATGAACAGTGCAGTTTTCGGACAAATTATCATCTTCATTGTGTACATTCCGATCCTAACATTGCAGGGGATTGAAGGGAAAATGTTCCGCCCGATGGCAGAAACGGTGGCGTTTGCATTATTAGGTGCATTTCTGCTTTCCCTAACCTACATTCCGATGATGAGTTCGGTTTTGTTGAAGAAAAGAAGTTTAAAACCTTCGTGGTCGGACAGGGTAATGAAGAAAGTAGAAGCGCTTTATTTGAAAACCTTGCTGAAAGTTTTACGCATTCCGAAAACCATTTTTACCATAATCGGGATATTGTTCATCACGGCAATAATTCTGCTAAGCAGAATGGGCGGCGAATTTATTCCGTCTTTGGAAGAAGGTGATTTTGCGGTGGATACCCGCGTTTTACCGGGCAGCAACCTTACCACCACGATTGAAAGTACGCAAAAAGCAGCCCATATCTTAAAAACCCGTTTCCCCGAAGTGGAAAAAGTGGTCACCAAGATAGGAAGTGGAGAAGTGCCTACCGATCCGATGCCAATGGATGCTTCGGATATGATGGTCATTCTGAAAGACAAAAAAGAATGGACTTCCGCCAAAACGTTTTCCGAATTATCAGAAAAAATGAGCAAAGCACTGGAAGATGTGCCCGGTATTACAGTTGGTTTTCAGTATCCGGTAGCGATGCGTTTTAATGAACTGATGACTGGTGCAAGACAGGATGTGGTCATCAAAATCTTTGGCGATAATCTGGATTCTTTGGTGCAAAATGCCAACCAACTCGGTAAAATCATTGAAACGGTAAAAGGTACACAAAACCTTTATATAGAACCGGTTTCCGGGCTTCCGCAGGTGGTGGTAAAATACAATCGTCCCGTGATTGCTCAGTATCATCTTTCTGTTGCAGATGTCAATCGGGTGATTAATACCGCATTTGCCGGACAGAGTACAGGTTTGGTTTTTGAAGGCGAAAAACGCTTTGATATGGTAGTACGCCTGAATGCCAGTGACCGAAAAAACATCAATGATATTCAAAATCTATTGGTTCCAACACCTGCAGGCAATCAGATCCCGCTCAATCAGCTGGCAACCGTAGATGTGGTGGAAGGTCCCAATCAAATTCAACGTGAAAATGCACAACGCCGTATTGTCGTCGGCTTCAACATCAAAGACCGTGATGTGCAAAGCATTGTGGAAGAATTGCAGGGTAAAGTGGACAAACAGATTAAACTTCCGGCCGGCTATTCTATTACGTATGGCGGTTCTTTTGAAAATCTGAACAACGCCAAACAACGGTTGATGATTGCCGTTCCGCTGGCATTGGCATTGATATTTGTCCTGTTGTTTATGGCGTTCAAGTCGATTAAAGAAAGTCTTCTGATTTACACCGCCATTCCGTTGTCGGTCATCGGAGGTGTATTTATGTTGAATTTACGCGGAATGCCTTTCAGCATCAGTGCTGCCGTTGGTTTTATCGCTCTTTTTGGCGTAGCGGTTTTGAACGGTATTGTATTGATTTCAGAATTTAACCGACTGCATAAAAACGGCATTAGAAATATCGTCAGAATTGTGATTGATGGCGGCGAAAGCCGATTGCGTCCGGTATTGATGACCGCAGCCGTTGCCTCCCTCGGCTTTATCCCGATGGCAATAAGCACAGGTGCTGGAGCAGAAGTGCAGCGACCTTTGGCGACCGTGGTAATTGGCGGACTGATATTGGCCACTTTGCTCACCCTTTTTGTCCTACCGCTTTTATATGTCAATATCGAAAATGGATTTAAAATGAAAAAACCAAAATCCAAACATGTCGCCTCTGTTCTGTTGATTTTTATGCTGTTTTCAGGAATAAAAATGAAGGCACAAACCATAATTTCTTTAGATGAAGCCGTGCAAACAGCGTTGCAAAACAATCGCAACCTGAAAAATGAAAAACTGCGTTCGGATTATGCCAAAGCATTGATTAAAACTTCTAATGCCGATATTCCGCAAACCGCAGTTACAGCAGATTACGGACAAATAAATAGTGCATACAACGATATGAAATTCGGGATTTCACAGAGCATCGCTTTTCCAACTGTGTATCAGAAACAGAAAAATTTGCATTCCGAAGAATGGAAAAAAAGCCAGTTTAATGTTTCGCTTAAAGAATTTGAACTGAAAAAAGCCGTCAGCCAAAGTTATTTCCAGATGGTGTATTGGAAAGATAAGGAAAAATTGCTGAATGAAACGTTGCAACTGTACACCCAATTTTTAGACAAAGCCAGTTTGCGTTTAAAAGCTGGAGAAAGCAATATTCTGGAAAAAACAACGGCTTCCAACCAAAAATCGGCAATTGAGATTCAGTTGAAACAAGTGCAGCAGGAAATAAAAACCTTGCAGTTGCAGTTCAGTTGGTTGCTCAATTCCGAAACGGAATATCTTCCTTTGGAAAATTCCAGACCGGTTCTTTTGCTTCAGGAAAATGCTTCGCATCCCTTGTTACATGTATTGGAACAGCAAAAAACGGTTGCCGGCAAACAAACCGAAGTGGAAAAATCCAGACTTCTTCCGGATTTGCAAATCGGTTATAATCTCAATTCGTTCAAAGGTATGGGACCTGATGATAAACTGTATTCTGCTACACCACAGTTTCATTCGGTGATGGTAGGTGTTGGCATTCCAATATTTTCAGGCGGACAAAAGGCAAGAATTCACGCTTCTAAAGTGGCGGAAAGCATTGCGGAAAACGATTGGCATAATACGGAATTTGCATTAGAGAAAAAACAGCAACAGCTCAAGCAAATGTATCAAACGAATCTCGAAATCATCAACCGTTACGAAACTGATGAACTGAAAAATGCAGACATCATTACCAAAACAGCACAGCAACAATTCATTAACGGAGAAATCAATTATCTGGAATTTGTAATGCTCGTCAATCAGGCAGTTTTGCTCAAAAGCAATTATGCAGATGCCCTATTGAAACTAAACGAAAGCGTGGTTGAACTGAATTATATCACGATTCAGTAGTTGATGAACAGGATATTTTAAACAGTAAACAGAATTTTTCAAATCAATATATAATTAGACAAGAAAATGAAAATATTAAAATTATACGGTTCTTATTTTTTGGTCTTGATAGTACTGCTTTCCGCAGTTCAATGTCAACAAAAACAAGAAACCACCGCCACCAAAACTGCAAATCCGAAAGACGAAAACACGGTTATTTTCACCGATGCACAGTTACACAATACCCCCATTGAAACCGCGGAACTGTCGATGCAGCATATTTCCACCGTATTGAAACTCAACGGTAAAATTGATGTACCACCGCAAAATCTGGTTTCCGTAAGTACACCGCTGGGCGGCTATCTGAAAAGCACCCGCCTTTTGCCAGGGATGAAAGTAGTTAAAGGTCAGGTAATTGCCGTTATTGAAAATCCGCAGTTTGTACAGTTGCAGCAGGATTATCTGATGGCAAAATCCAAATACCACTTTGCCCAACTGGATTATAACCGACAAACTAAGCTCAACCAAAGCCAGGCAAGTAGTGATAAAGTGATGCAGCAGGCACAATCCATTATGAGCGATCAGAAAATTCTGATGAATTCCATTGCCCAGCAACTGAAGTTGGTCAACATAAATCCGGCTAAGATATCTGCCGGAAATATTCAGCAGAGCGTACCTGTCTATAGTACCATCAACGGTTTTGTGAGCAAGGTGAATGTGAATGTAGGCAAATATGTAACGTCTTCGGATGTGCTGTTTAAACTCATCAATCCTTCTGATATTCACCTCAATTTAAAAGTGTATGAAAAGGATTTGGAAATGCTGAAAACCGGGCAACAGATTGTGGCTTATACCAATGTAGATCCTTCAAAAAAATATGCCGGTGAAATTTTGCTGACGAGTAAAGACGTGGACGGAAGCGGCATGGCTGAGGTTAATTGTCATTTTGAAAAATACGATCCTGCACTCATTCCCGGAATGTATATGAATGCCGAAGTGAAAACAGAAAATTCTTTTGCCAATGCTATTCCGGAAGAAAGCGTGGTGGATTTTGAAGGGAAAAGTTATGTCTTTACAGAAACCGGGAAACAGACCTGGAAGATGGTCCCGGTCACATTGGGAATTTCCGAAAATGGCTTTGTTGAAATCCTCAACTTTGCTGATTTTCAAGGTAAGAAAATCGTGGTCAAAAACGCCTATACCATATTGATGAAGTTGAAAAATACCAGTGAAGATGAAGAATAACAGTCAGATAAAATCTGATATAAAAATTTAAAATAATGAGAAATTCAACAAAAATATTTACCCCGCTTCATCGTGGTTTACACTGGGGCACAGCTCTACTAATGACGGTTTTGTTTATCACCGGATTTCTTCGGATCAACTGGATGGGTAAAAAAGCCATTCTGGGAGCTATTGAAAAAAATATGCAAGGCATTGATTTAACCAATGAACAAACCATCGTAACAGTAAAAAGCATTCTGGACCCTATGTGGCAATGGCACGTATATGCAGCGTATGTTTTCTTTGTAATCATTGCGGTTCGCATCATTTATATGTTGGTAAAGGGCATTCGTTTTCCAAATCCTTTTTCGGCAAATACATCAGCAAAAGAAAAATTTCAGGGATTTATTTATCTGCTATTTTACTTGTTTGTGATTGTTTCATCCATCACCGGAGCCTACCTGAAATGGTGGAATGGAGACCTGAAAGATGCAATGGAAACCATTCATAAATGGGCAATTTACTGGTTTCCGATTTTTATTATTTTGCATTTTGGCGGGATTTGGCTGGCAGAAAAAACAGCTCAAAAGGGAATTGTTTCCAAAATGATTGGCGGAGATGATTAATAAATTTAAGAATGAGACATTTATTATTGATACTCATATTGTGCGTTTATCAATTGGGAATAGCACAAACGGATAGTTTGGTAACAGGTCAAAAGATGGATCAATCATTTGACCACGCCTATCAATTTAAATATAAAAAGCTGATTGTACCTTCTGTTTTTATCGGATACGGAATCCTAAGCCTGACGTCTGATGATCTGAAACAGCTGAACCGTTCCACCCAATATGAAATTGGGGAGCATCAGCCGGATAAAATAAAACTGGATAATTATACCCAATACGTACCTGCAATATTGGTTTATGGATTAAATGCTATTGGACTTAAAGGAAAACATAATTTGAAAGACCGAAGTATTATTTTAGGCACATCGTTGCTGATTTCAAGTGCTGTCGTATTACCTACCAAGCATTTGGTGAGAGAAGAACGACCAGATGGTTCTAATAATTTGTCGTTTCCTTCGGGACATACTACAACTGCTTTTACAACAGCACATTTTATGTTCCGTGAATATCAGGATGAAAATATTTGGTTAAGTTTGTCTGGTTATCCAATTGCTGTTTTTACGGGAGTTTATCGCATTTTGAATGATAAACATTGGGTGGGTGATGTGGTTGCAGGTGCCGGTATTGGAATTCTCTCCACAGAAGTTGCCTATTGGTTGTTCCCAAAAGTCAGTCAATTATTTTCAAAAGATCATAGCAAAAATAGTGCTCTTGTATATCCGTTTTATCAAAATAAAACAATGGGATTAGGTTTGTCTTTAAACTTTTAAAATTATAAAAATGAAAAATATATATAAATTCATTATCGTTCTCAGCATTGCCTTAGTGGCACTTGTTCTGGAATTTATCCTGAAAGAACCGCATTATGCTAAAATCTTAATTACGGCAACCGGCATTTTGATGTCCATTGTTCTTCTGAAAGGAATGATCGACGTGCTTCGTTCCGGGAATTTTGGCGTGGATATTTTGGCGATTTCTGCCATTGCTGCAACCTTAGCTGTTGGTAATTATTGGGCGGCACTCATTATCCTCATTATGATTACCGGAGGTGATTCGTTGGAAGATTATGCCCAGAAAAAAGCCCGGAAAGATTTAAAATCATTGCTTGATAATACACCCCGAATTGCTCATAAAAAAACAGGAAACGATTTACATGATGTTCCTGTGGAGGATATTAAAATCGGTGACATCATCATCGTAAAACCCAAGGAAATTATTCCCGTGGACGGAATTTTACTGAGTGCAGAGGTGCTGCTGGACGAATCTTCGCTCACGGGCGAATCCAAACCCGTCAACAAAACCAAAGGCAACAGCTTATGGTCGGGTTCGGTGAATGGTTCGGGAGCCATTACCATTCAGGTTTCCAAACTCGCCAAAGACAGCCAGTACCAGCAACTCGTGCAATTGGTGCATAATTCCGAAAAAGAGCCGGCACATTTTGTGCGAATGGCGGATCGGTACGCTTTGCCTTTTACCATCGTTGCTTTTTTAATTGCCGGAATTGCTTATTTGATTACCAAAGATCCCAACCGCATTGCCGAAGTGTTGGTGGTGGCTTCGCCCTGCCCGCTGATTCTGGCGGCTCCCATTGCCCTGATAGCCGGAATGAGCCGTTCCAGCAGAAATGGGGTGGTGATAAAATCCGGGACTGTCATCGAAAAACTGGACAGAATGAAAGCCATCGCCTTCGATAAAACCGGAACCTTAACCAAAGGCGATCTTACTGTGGACGACATCATCCCGGAAAATTCTTATTCGCAAGACGAACTGATTGATTTTGTAGCCAGCGTAGAACAGCAGTCTTCCCACGTTTTGGCGGTTTCGGTGATGAAATATATCGGGGATAAACCGATTCCTCTGGCAACAGATTTAAAGGAAATAGAAGGAAATGGTATTGAAGGAAAAGTAAACGGCAAACTGGTGAAAGTGGGTAAACTGAATTTTGTAACGACCGAACCCATTTCAATTAAAACGGAAAAAACCTCGTTATTTGTTTCGGTGAATGACAAATATGCAGGGGAAATCACCTTTACCGATGAAGTGCGCCCCGAAGCCCGGCAAACCATTGCCCAATTAATAAAAATGGGTATCCAAAAAATTATGATGATTTCCGGCGACAAGCAAAGTATTTCTGAAAACATTGCCAAAGAAATTGGCATTACGGAAGTGCACGGTGGCTGTTTGCCGGAAGACAAACTGAAAATCCTGAAAAGTATGCCCGACGAATTTCGCCCGGTTGTAATGGTGGGTGATGGCGTGAACGATGCACCGTCGTTAACCGTTGCCGATGTAGGCATTGCGATGGGTGCTAAAGGATCGAGTGCCGCCAGCGATTCGGCTGATGTGGTGATTTTAAGAGACAATCTGCAAAAAGTGAGTGATACTATTCTCATTTCCAAAGAAACGATGAAGATTGCCCGTCAATCCGTTTTCATTGGCATTGCCGTTTGTACCGTGCTTATGCTGATTGCAGCCTTCGGTGTTTTACCGGCATTGATTGGTGCAGGATTGCAGGAAGTGGTGGATCTGATTTCCATTACCTCGGCATTAAGGGCTTTGAAGGACAGAACGTAACCACAACATTTGTTAATTGTCAGGAAAACCTTCAAAGGTCGCTGTTCAAGCAAAATAAAAACGTCCATAAAGACCGAAGGGTCGATAATGACCTGTTGAAAGGCATAAAGGGTTGTTAAAAAGAATCGCTTCTAATTAAGCAATTTTAAAAGGGGATTGTCATTCCTTTTTATTCGCCACGCAGCGGAGAGCTGCCCGTATCCGTTCAGGACGGTAATTATATACTAAATTTTCCAGTAGACGAGTACACTGAAGTATCATTGACTGACGAGCTGTTAACAGCTACCGACAAAAAACCTATAGCCGCATTTAAAGGAAAGACAGATTATATGCTGGTATTTGAAAAGGAAGAGGATGTTGCTTCTCTACTCCCTGATTTAGCGAAAATTGCCAAAATAAATGCACGAGGAATTATTGTAACCGCCAAAGGTAATCAATATGATTTCGTTTCCCGCTTTTTTGCTCCGGCATGTGGCGTTAACGAAGATGCCGTATGCGGTTCTGCACATACAACGCTCACTCCTTATTGGGCTGGACAATTAGGCAAAACTGAATTACTCGCTTTTCAACTTTCAGAAAAAACAGGCGAAGTACATTGTAAGATATTGGGTGACAGAGTTGAGCTGGGAGGAACAGCCGTACTGTATTTGAAAGGCGAAATATTCATCTGATAAAAATGGTGGAATGAGTATAGAATCAGCTAAAAAACATTTAAGCAAATGGAATATTTGATATAATAAAAAAGAACTACCATTGAACCAAAAGAATGCCCAAACAAGGTTAATTTGTTTTATCCCGTCTCTATTCTCAGCTGTTCCAGATCCTCGACTAGTACCATAAGATTCAAAGTGTTGGCAATCGAATCGGGCACTCTCGAGAGCAGACTTCCCCTCTGGTCATACAGTAGAAAACTATTCGAATGCGTATTATTTCGAAATGCATCTACAAGATAATAGAAGTTGTTTCCCGGTCCACCATGAAGGGAAACCACGGTATCACCATGTCCAATGGATGTTACGTAAAGTTTTGCTTTTGAATCAGCGGAAGGCAAGTACCTGGAGTTCATATCAAGTACATCAAGGATATCCTCAACAGATCGCTCTTGGCTCTTTAATCCCGGTGTAATCAAAAATAGTACAGTAATTAGAGACAGGATTTTTATTATTTTCATAACGAATTGGAGCATTGGTCAAAATCGAAATCACTAATAGTCAAATTCTCACGTTGAGTGTATAATGCCGCAAGGAATGTGCCATATTGCTTATTCGGAGGATGACTTTTCGAAGTTTACAGAGGATGTTTTGACTTTTTTAACCACACCATCATCATAAAAATCAATGTTTTCTATGGGGTTTTGTTGTAATCCAAAGGAATAAGAACCATACACCAAAAGCTACACTGAATCCGATCCAAGGAGACTTCATGCTGATCGCAGCAAAGAACCCGATTGTTGACAAGAAACACGTTAAAAAGAATAAAAGTAAATTTTTCATGAGTAAAAGTTTAAATATTAAAAAATTAAGTCTGTATCCAACGAATTGTAATCGTTGGATACAAATCAAGTTAAGCAGCTTTACCTGCTTATTTCTTTCTTCCTAATCAGTTCCAAAATTTTAGGCTCTGATTTCCTCAAGAACTGCATTACTTTATTTTGGACGTCATCTATAATTCTCCAATCCTTGGCGATATAAATATCTGTAACACGATTTCCATTATCGACATGGTTGAGTGCTAAAGCAACATCATCTTTACTCATCCTACAGTCATTTCTAGCTGTATTTGCGAAGGTATGGCGCGCACCATAAAGCGTTACTACCTGTACACCCGAAAGTTCTCGGAGTTTCTTCATTCCATGTTTTAATGAGGAATTGAAAGTGGTCAGGCTTGAATGTCTTTGTGATAACTTTCCAATATATTTCTCCAATAAAGGTTTAGCTTCATCAATTATCCTTATACTAATAAATGCTCTGTCTTTTCGTTTCCCCTTAGTTTTAGATCGATTGTAGTCAACCCGACCATTTCGAACATTGTCAGTAGATATTTTAAATAAATCAACAGCATTCATCCCGCACAAATAGAATGAGAGCATATATAAGTCCCGAGCGAGTTCAGCCCTAGTGTTAGGTAACACTTTACAATCTCGAATTCTAATAACCTCTTCAAGATTATTATTTCTATTTTCGGTAAGAGGAGCTGAACCTACCTTATATTTTTTGAAGGGATAGTGTTTAATCAATATAATGCCCAGATCTTCATTATTGTAATGGTTCAACGCTTCATTAAATAATGTACGAAGATCTCTCATATAATTATATAAACTATTATCCGAAACAGGCTTTGAAACAGTAGAAACGGGCTTTCCCAACTGGTTTATTCTTGTTATTGTCCGTTCAGATTTCAAGTAACGTTCAAACTGAACGAGCATATTAAAATGTATTTCATTTATTGAGACAGTTTCCCGATTAAAAAAATCAATGAGGTGGTTACGGACTGATCGATGGTTAGCGGCAGAACCATCACGACCGTCATCCTTCTCTTGTTGAATACAGTTCGCACAGAACTTGATAAAATCAATTTCTTCATCTATATTTTTGAGATAATCCCTTAATGAACCCGCGGTGAAAAAGTCAAGCTTCTCCTCGAGCTCGCTGATCGTTTTACGGTAGTCCTTTAGTTTCTTGTCAACTATTTCAAGGACAAAAGGATCTTTAATACTAAATTCTTTTTTTCCTTTCACCTTGGTGAGTTGTTTTAGGGAAAGGAAATGAGGAGTGTCTATAATTTTTTTTTCCTCTTTGTGATAGACCCTAATTTTCACATTGTAGGTTCCATCTGCTTTTTTGTGGTGTTCATAAACCTTTGCGCTTACGGTTGCCATAATCTTTTCATTACCACGAAAACCTTTGTGACGTATTTGTGACGGTTTTACGTGAAGTTCAACAAAAAACTATGCAAAACACACCGTTTTGAGGTTTTTCAAAACGTGTAGGGAGGATGTTCCAAAACCACCCTAAGGAAAGCAAAAAAGCCGTTTTACGCAAGTAAAAACGGCTTTTTTAGATAGTGACCCCGCTGAGGCTCGAACTCAGGACCCACAGATTAAGAGTCTGTTGCTCTACCAACTGAGCTACGAAGTCTTTTGAAACATCAAAGTTAATAGTCATCTCAAAAAAATCAAATAATTATTATTGATTTTTTTGAGATCCTGACATTTAAATAACTTTTAAAGTTGTTGCAAAGCCAGACTTTTTATAAAGTACACAAACAATTAAATTTGTTCCAAAATAATTCTTTTACTAAAATTCAAGTTAAGACAAAATCCTAAACATTAATTCAAAAAAACTAAAAATACAAAATGTAAATAAAAATTTATTTTGAAATAGACTTTACTTTCTATAAAAATATCCGGGTAATTGGTTTTCCTTTTTAGTCAACTTAAATCTAATTTAATAGAAATTTAGGTATAGGGTACTGAAAAAAATATAGTTCTGACATTCATAGAATAATTCACAAACAACTAAAAGCCTAATTTTTCTTCGCTTCAGCATATGTTAAAGATTATTACTCGGCCTATAGGTTAATTGCCAAACCTTGAAGGGTATATTTTCAATATTTTAACACTCATAAATAGTCCACTTCGGTATCATATTTGCACTTTATTTATGAAAATTCAAACTATTAACAATAATATTAGTTTTGAGAGACAAAAATTACCCTATTAGGAATAACACTATACAACGACCAGAGATAAATGCGAATAACCATAACTAAATCTTCGAAAATATACATTTTAGCTCCGGGTAATGTTCCTTCCGGAGGTCCTGAAGCACTCCATCAATTACATTATTACCTCACCACATTAGGATATAAAAGCAGAATCAGCTATTATTCAGACCCTGTTGTACATCCACAGTTTCTTATATATGAACCTAAAGTCATTGATATCGCTGAAATTCAAGATAGCCCCGATAACATTCTCATTGTTCCCGAAATTAACACCAGCATTTTAAAGAATTACAGTAAAATAAGGAAGTGTATCTGGTTTTTAGGAGTTCAACTATATGACGGCTTTGAAACTTTATCCGATTCAAAGTTCTTACAGCTGAAAACAAAAATCGTAAAATTAACACCAAATTTTTTCCTAAAAACAAGGCAGAAAATCCTACAGTCGTTCTTTAAACAAAAATTTGATAAGCAACCTTATTTGGTTAGTAAAAAAGATAATATCCTCTGCGGGTCCATGTTTGCCTATGAATTTGCTAAATCAAATTTTAAAAATGTAACCCTATTGGTCGAACCTTTGGGACTGGGCTTCCTCGGCGAAAATAATGTTGATCTAAGCAGTAAAAATAGGTCAGATTCGGTCCTCTATAATCCTTCAAAAAACTCCAAGACCCTACAGAAATTACTTAAACGAACCGATATTATTTTTAAGCCTATTTCAGGCTACCAAGATTTTGAACTCGTGGATTTATTTAGGAATTCTAAATTATATATTGACTTCGGCTTTTTTGGTGGTCCTGAACGTCTTCCTAAAGAAACGGTATTAAATGGGACAATGCTTCTGGTAGGCAAGAGAAATGCATCGGTTAATTCATTCGACATTGCCATTCCCGATAAATATAAAATCGAGGATGCAGATGATATAGAATTCATTGCCTCGAAAATAAAACAAATGCTATTAGATTATGATCAAATTATTGGCGATTTTAGGGGATTCAGAGAAAAAATTATCAATCTGGAACCTAATTTTATTAAATCCATAAAAAGCATATTTATTAAAGCCTAACCCTTCTTACAATTATTTTGCATCCAAATCCCAGCCTTTTCGATATTTCCTTTTCAGATACTTTTCTGCCTTAGGATAATTCGGAAACTTTAGATTAACCGGATCCCATTGCAATAATATTCCAGGAACCCGAATTGCCACGGTTCCCAGTAGGATTGCTTCGGTCATTGGACCAGATTGAGCAAAATGTGATTCCGTTTTTGCTTTCTCCAAACAGGCATCTACAAAATGATGATAATGATTTCGTTCCTCTAGATCAGGATATTTGTAGTCTTTGAATTTACTTTCTGGCAGGAGCACCGGTGTGCCTCCATGTGGAATAAGCAGCGCCCCTTCAGTACCAACCAACATCGCGGCTTCCTCTGGATATTTTTCCCCATTATTAAATAAATCCCTAACCTCTTCTGGTGGATAAAATTCTCCATCGAACCACTCCAATGGCAGAACCTCAGATTCTATCTTATCATTTCCTGGAAAAGTCCAACTGATATGATTCCCTTGTGGCCAGGTATCAGCTCTGCGTTCGCTAGAATCTTGCCATGAATGTTGAACCTCCGCAACAACAGTCAATGGAGCTTTCAGGCCCAACCCCTTCCAAACCGCATCAAAAATATGACAGCCAATATCTCCTGACCAACCGGTTCCGAAATCTTGCCATGCACGCCAGATTCCCGGATGATAAATACTTGTTGCAAATGGACGCATTGGAGCAGTCCCAATCCATTTATCCCAATCCAAGGTAGTAGGTATTTCCTCCGCTTTCTCGGGTCTTGGCCCTTCCAATCGATATCCAGCAATACCAGAGCGATTGGAACATAAATAGGCATGCTTCACTTTGCCAATAATGCTTTGTTTGATCCATTGAACTGCGGTCCTATCCCCTTTTGAAGATGCAATCTGAGTTCCTAATTGCGTCACCAATCCCGCTTTTACTGCCGCCTCCGTCAATTCCCGAACCTCTGCAACATCATGGCACATCGGTTTCTGACAATACACATGCTTTTTCAATTGAATCGCTGACATCGCAATAACAAAATGATTATGATCCGGAACAGTAACGTTTACGGAATCTATTTGATTCTTCTCCTTTTCTAAAAGTTCCCGCCAATCACTATACAACCTTGCCCCAGGAATTAACTCCGCTGCTTTCCTTAAATTGTTCTCATCGACATCACATAATGCAACAATTTCAACATCGGGGTGAGATTTGAAATTTTGAAGATCATAAGCTCCCATTCCTCCCACACCAATACAAGCATGTTTCAATTTCTTACCTGAAGTATTTGCAAATGCCTGATCAACAAAATAGGGTGCAGTAATTGCCGCCATGGTCATGCTCCGAATAAAATTACGGCGTGATGTGAAGCTAGGTTTATTCATAATCTTGAGGTTTTGGTTGTATTAAGATAAGGAAATTTTATGGGTTAAGCTTTTTGATCTTAATATTAATTAATTCGGTCCAACAATTGTCTTATCCAATCCGAATCATTTCTGAGATAGATATCAGGCTCAATTCCAACTCCTTCATACGGCAAAAACTGCTTCCAACTATCCTTTAAGTCCGTAAAAGCAACCTTAAATCGTCCTGAAGGAGTAGTCAATGGTCTATCATAATTAATCCCATAGGTTAATACTCCATAAGTACGATCCCCAAGAACCCTAACCTTTGGAAATTTCTTCAATCTTACAACAAATTGTTCAGCATTACTTACCGTTTGATGATTCACCAAAACATAAATATTGCCTTTATACTTTCTTAATTTCTTCAGTAATACAAGTGAGTTCCGATCCCCACCACCAACATGATTTCGTAAATCTAAGATCAGACTTTTCGCTAATCCTTTCATATCAATTCCATTGTAAAAGGTAATAGCTTCTTGGTAGATAGGATTCCAACCTGAAAAAGTTGAAATAGAGATATAATCAACTTCGGGTGAAATCTCCTTAAACACATAATTTCCTTTCTCTTGTTTTTGACTAAAGTTCTGCTTGACAGCATGCTCTTTTAATAAAGAATAGCCTAAGAAATTCCCTTCCTTGAAATAATCCACTCCTCCAATTAATCTTTTACTGTACCATTCTCCCATAATTATTCTCTTATGATTGTCATCATTAGAAAATAAATAAAAAATTTCATCCCCTCTTTTCCAGCTAGCAATCTTGGATTCTAGAATAATACCAATATGTTTAGGCCCAGCCTGTACTAATGCGACTCTAACCAAGGAGTTAAAATAAATTCCTTCCAAATCAAGAGCTGACTTTTTCTTTAATGCATTTTCTAAACTATCCAGATTCAAAACTGTTTGAGGAGTATTGTATTCGCTCTCTTGAAGCAAGCTTTTTACTTTGAGACTATCAGTTAAATCTTCCTTGGTAAAAGGATTGCCAAAAGAATAAATTCTATTGTGATAATCCTTTATTATATCAATAAGGCTGTAATAATTAGATAAAGCCTCAATTAGGTAAAGGTCATCTTCAGCCTCTTCGAGAAGTAAATTATATTTTTCCTCAACTTGAATATGTCTACCTTTTTGTGTTTGATATGAAGCTGATTTTTTTAAATTTTCATATATAAATTTAAGATCATCCAAATATTCTTGAGTTTGGATTTTTTGGCAAAATGTAGGAGTAAAAAAAACACAAAATAAAAGAATTAAAGCTAAGCTCTTTATCATAACAGGCTAATTGGTAATGCTTTAATTAAATTATGGATTTTTTTTAGTTCGTCAAAATTTTCAGCCAGAAGTCTTTATCGTTTCCAATGAACCCCTCGCTTGACAATTTTTCCGGGATTACCCGCTATAACAACATTTTCTTCTAAAATACTCTTAGTTACAATGGCATTTGTTCCGATGATATTATTCGATCCAATAGTTACTGATTTAAGAATCTTTGCATCAAAACCAACCCAAACATGGTCCTTAATATAGATACTTTTTCCAGGATTGATCTGTTGATCATTTTCATCAAATATAGGGTGCCAGTCTTGAGGCCAGATAAAAATATTACTACTGAACATACAATCCCTTCCAACCACAATTTCTAGCGAATCTTCAGAGATTTGCATATTCACATTTACTTCGGTAGTCGTGCCATCACCTATTTCTATCCTTCCATTATTGCAGGTTTCCCATAAGACCCCATTATATTTCACTTTCTCACCAACAATTATCGTATTGTTGTCTCCCCGAATGTAAAATGATACAGACTGTAATACGCACCCGCTCGCTACTATAATAGTATTATTATTTCCATCAATATCAATTTCACAATCAATTAATACGGAGGTCCTATTTACATCAATATTGTTCCCATCGCCAACTATTGACTTCTTAGGTTTTGTGTTTTTATTTTCCGTCCAGTTCTTTATTGCTTTTAGGTTCTGCTCCAGGACTGGAAACTTGCCAACAAAATTTCTTAGTTTATTTCTCATAATTATCTCACATTATTAAACGATTGATGGGAAAGAAATGGCAACTAAAGTGTAAACCATTTCCTTCGATATACGATAAATATCCAAGTTAACTTTATTTCGTTCAAAAGTTAAATCGTATGAAATACAGTTTAGGAAATATTCTTCTATCGGCATGTTTTAAAATTAAATTTAAAATCAGTTTTGATAATTATAGTTAATAACTATTAAAACTAAAATATTCTTTTTAGAATCAAGTAAGACAAATCTTTATAAAAGCCCCCACCCCCAATTTAAGGCCGAAAATAGAACAAATAGAGTCTATAATAAAGGGGTTCCCCTAAATAAATTATCCTGAATTCAGCATATTCATAAAAAAAGCCCCAATACAGTGCATTAGGGCTAATATTATTATCAAGGCCTGTCAGCCTCAATATTTTAAGGTTTATTTATGAAATATTAGGTCATTGCATATTTTGCTCCCCGTGGAACATACTTCACAACATACTGCAAAACAAATTGTTACAATCTAGCCATCTTATAAATCCGTCTTATTCAACGACTTCGATTTCTTTTTGCGCAGCATGTGTTCTACCGAACATATCTACCGCTTCAACCTCCACAAGATGTTTACCTGCTTTAAGTTTTGGAAGTTTGAATTTCCATAAATGCGCCGATTGAACCGGATCACTTGGTCTTCTTCCAGCAACTAGACTATTCGCACCATCATAGGCCAATAGTTCTTTCATATAAGCCGGATCCTCGCCTTCAACCTTGTCCATAATAACCCAATCTCCTTGGTCAACTCTATATCGAACTTGGTCATTTGATGAACCTAAAAAGAAATTAGCATAAATCTGATATCGCCCTGCATATTTGGCCTTAACAACGGCCGGCCCAAATAAACCAATACTATATTTATCATCCTTGCCAACTACTTTATAATCGAATTTATATTGGTTACCATCAATTGATAGAATAGCATATCCTTTTGGCGTTCCATCACGCATCGTTGAAACTGGAACTCCTTGATCATTTGGTAAACCTGAATACCAATCGCCCGAAGTAGTCCCTACATTGTATTCATGATAAGGTTTGCTACCTTTCCAGCCATGCTCATTTGCAAAGAAGTTCTGTTGTTGGTAATGGGTATGAGCTGAAAGCCCTAAAGTATTAGGATAGTCCGACAAGATGTTGAAAATTTGTTGCCTATCCTCATTACGGAATGATTTACTGTTCTCAGGATTCAATGGAATGTGGTATGCCAAAACAATCAATTTATCTTTCGGCACAAACTTCAAATCATTAGCAACAAAGTCGATCTGATCTTGTCTTAATCCACCTTGATAACCTTTACCCGTTTCAGGATGAGGATAAATAATATCATCCAAAATGATAAAATGTGTATTTCCAACATTGAAGGAATAATTCGCCGGTCCGAAGACCTTCTCAAATCCTTCATCTGATAAATAGTCTTCCTTGACATCATAGTTCATATCATGGTTACCCATAACATTAAACCATGGCAATCCCATCTGTCCAATGGTTTGTTTATAACTAGGGTGCAAGGATAAATCATCCCCAACCAAATCCCCTAAACTAATTCCGAAAAGCGGTCCTTTTTTTAATTTTGCCTCATTCACTACCCCATTCTTGAAAAACTCCATTTCCTCAGCGGTATAGGCTTGCGGATCCCCAAATACAAAAGCTGAAAAACTGCTAGGCTCTTCCTTTGCTTTCAATGCAAAATCAATAGACTTTGGAAGTGCACCAGTCGCTGTAACTCCAGGATATTTTAATTCAGGAGAACCATTTGGCTTGTGGATATAGTAGAATTTTGGATGATTATCGGCATCTAATGGCAGCTCATAGCCTGAGGGTTTAATAACAAAGATGATGTTGTCGTTTTGAACAGGTATTTCATATTTACCATTTTTATCCGTTTGAACAACTTCCCTACCGTTACTTACGCTGACACCAGCAATCCCAGTCTCTTTTTTATCCAAGCGACCATTTGCATTTGCATCATTGTAAACAGTTCCCTTTGCCATTTCTTGTCCAAATACCGTCCCTGTCAACAGACAAGCTAATAAAGACCAATATAATTTTTTCATGTGTTTATGGTTGTTTGCCTCAAACTTAGGTTATGAGGATTAATAAAAGGTTAATCTACTGTTAAGTTAATCATTCAACAGGATATGTCACTAATAAATTCTAAATCCTTACCAATACCTTGAGATGCAGATTTGCTCAAAATTAACTCCTCCTAAACTCAAGGTATTTCCGCACCTCCGTCGGACATTCTCCGGACCTTCTTCGGATCTTGACCGAAAAAATTCGAACAAGGTCCGACTGAAATCCGGCGAAAATGAGAAGAGAATCCCCAGTAACCCAAAGTTTGAACTGAAGTATCTTTGAGTGAAAATAGAATAAGCTATAATATTTCAACCCAAATTGATTAAATAAAAAAAGGTACATAAATGTACCTTTCCCTAATAAATAACAAAATAAACCTAATTAAAATTATTACTGTATTGCTCCTTGATCAGCAACTATTGGCCATCCTGGATTTTGATATAACTTAGAATTTTGTGCAGTTCCATCTGGGGATGTAATTGAAAAATGGTTGAATGCAATAGGGCTCAAATAATGTGCTTCTGTCCATCTATATCCATTCAACACCAAATTATTGGAGTTCAAATTAATTCTATATGGACGAATATATGGGCTCTCGGATCTCAAGGATACATTTGCTGTTTTGCCTGGAGTATTAGGCTCTATCAACAAGGTCTTGCCTTCACGGACAAACCATTTCTCCATTGGTCCCCAAACCTTGATTCCTTCTAAAATCAGTGGATTAGATTTTAATTGATCAAGAGAACGCCAGCGTTTTAGATCTGCGAAACGAAATCCTTCTGCTATGAGTTCCAATCTTCTTTCTCTACGAATATTATAAAGCACTTTATCCGTCAATATTGTCCCTGCTGAATAGGCTCCTAAATCTCGTTTGGCTTCTTCATTCATATTGGTATTGCTAATCGTAATTTCGAAGTCCGGATTGATTCCAGCTCGGGAACGAATTTGTCTCCAATAATTTGCGGCTTTAGCATTGATGGTTTTATTCTTTAAATAACTTGCTTCAATATAGTTCAAGTAAGCTTCCACTCCTCGGAAAATTATCGACCCAGTGGTACCGGCAGAGCCTTCCGCTTGAGCTGATAAATAACTCATCCCTTTTTTCAAGGCATAGCCAGTAACGTATCTTGTTTCAGCTAATCCTGTAATATCAGGATATCCTTCTAATACTGGAGTTCCATTGGTATTATTCTTATCAGTGAATCTCAATTCCCCGGGAGCTTTCATAAATAACTGTAACCTTGTATCTCGGTTGGTTTTTACAGTGGAAATAGAATCATCCCCTTTGTAACCTGATCCTGATGCATAAATTGGTAAGCCATTTGCCATGGTAAAGTTTTCAACCAATCCTCGTGAATAGCCAGAATTTCCTCCACTTCCATTCATGTAGTTACTCACATTGTGGGAAACATTCAAAGCCGTGGAATAGCTTCTCCATAATAAAACTTCATTGTACTTATTCAAATCAATATCACTGAACATATTGTAATATGGATTTGCTGAGGAGTTATAACTATTCTCAAATTTGTTTTCCACTAAAGGAACAACATCTGCTACTTGTTCTGCTGCTTCCATTGCCTGGGTTAAGAAAAAGTCGATTTCATTGTCAATTTGCAGTGAAAAGTTAGGGTGGGACTTTTTACCTGGCCAGTTTGCTGTTCCAGGTACCAGAGCAGTATTCTTATGGTAATTTAACCATGTTGCTTCAAATAAAGCCACCCTTGATTTGAATAAAAGCGCCACATTTTTGGAAACACGATTCTGTTGATTCGGTGAAGGTGTTTTTAACAATGTAATTGCAGAGTCTAAGTCTGATAAGATAAATCTAGCCACCAAATTTCTAGGCTGCCTGATTGAAGCGTCAACCAACTGGCCCAAATCATCTTTCATTGTGGTCTTTACAATTGGATAGTCCCCAAGGGCTTGTGTTCTACTAAAATATTCGTATGCCCTCAGAAAATAAGCTTCACCAATATAATGTTCGATGTTAGCAGAGTTCCCTGAGATTTTGTTTTCCTTCCATTTTGGAATCACTTGCTCGAAGAAATAGTTGATGTTTCTAATGGCAGAAAATGCATATTCACCTCCTGAGGTAGGTACCTTCCACTCTCCAGGAACCCACCTATTGGCAAACGAACTGTTCAATTGGTTATCCGTATGGTTATCATTTGCAAAAGTTCCCAATCCCCAACCCGAATGTGAAGGAAATGAATATTGACTTAAAGTATAGGTGGCTAAATCCGCTTCAGTATTAAGATAATCGCCAGGAGTAATATTGGATAATGGAGCTCTATCAAGATATTTATTACAACTCGCAACAAAAAATACGGATGCTAAAGCTGCTAAATTAATTATATGTTTAAATGATTTTTTCATAATGCGTCTGAGTTAGAAATTTACGTTTAAGCCAAAAGAATAAACTGTAGAGAATGGATAAGTTTTACCATCATTCCAACCTCCCAATCCTACGGTTTCAGGATCAAATACTTTTGCCATCTTAGTAAATGTCAAGAGGTTCTCACCAGATAAATACAAGCGTATTTTAGAAATTCCAATTTGGTTTAATTTTGCAGAATTAAAATTATATCCAATCTGAGCATTCTTTAAGCGCAAATATGCCGCATTTTGCAAATAACGTGTCTGTGTATATTGGTTCTTATTGGTATTAAAATAAGGTCTTGGCAGATAAGAGTCCAGGTTTTGACCTAAAACTCCATTTTGAACCATTACAGAATTTTCATCACGGAAGAAATCGAGGTTTTCTTCAAATCCAGCAGATTGCCACATTCCGCCATTCGCTCCCCAAAAATATGGACCGTTTGGCATATAATCACGTTTTCCAACACCTTGGAAGAATACCCGGAAATCAAAACCCTTATACGATCCATTCAAATCTAAACTATATCGAAAACGAGGTTGTGTGTTTCCGATAATAGTTAAATCACCATGTTCATTAATTGTATTTGCTCCAGCAGAAATCAATCCATCAGCATTCAAGTCTTGGTACATAATATCTCCAGATTGCCATTGACTCGCAAAATTTTGTTTGGTATGGCTCAAATGAGCGTCCATCTCTTGTTGCGTTTTTGCAATTCCAAGCGTGGTATATCCCCAAAGTTCCCCAACTCTTCTACCATTATACCATGTATCCAAGGTACCTGTTAAGTTAGGGTATTCCGTTACGGTTTGTTTATCATCAGAGAGCACCCCTCTAACCGCATAATTAAAGTTGCCAATATTATCTTTCCAGTTTAATTCAAGCTCAAAACCTTTGGAGTTCATTTCCGCATTATTTAGACGAGGAACTCCTGTACCTAGAATAACTGGTAATTCTGGAGCAGGTCCAATCATATTGTAGGTATTGCGTTGATACAATTCGAACACCATTCCCAATCGATTATCCAAGGCTTGCAAATCAAAACCAACGTTCCAGCTTGAGATTCTTTCCCAAGTCAATGTCGATGCAATTAAGCCTGGTGATGATGAATAGTTCTGCTTTTGACCATTAAGCAACCAAGTATTCCCATTAACAGTAAATGGTAAAGTCGGGTAAAAAGGATACCAGTTATCAGTATATTGGTTTCCTAGTTCACCATATGATGCTCTAAGTTTAAATACGGAAACGGCCTCTCCCCATTTCCAAAAATCTTCATTAGCCACATTCCATCCTGCAGAGAATGATGGGAATAGATTCCACCTTAAATCTCTGGGGAACCTAGATGAACCATCATATCGACCGTTTGCTTCAAATAAGTATTTCTCTTTGTAATTATAGTTGAAGCGACCAAAGAAACCAGCAGTAGCCCAATGTTGATATTGGCCAGAAGTTAATGGATTCAAAGTAGCTGTATTCAGTGTAGGAACATTGTCTGAAATCAAATCACTCATGCTACCATTTAGCGTGCTGTATTTATTCAGCTCAGAGTTAAAACCCAATAGGAATTTAAAATTGTGATCATCAGCAACTTTTAAAGAATAATCAGTAAAAAGGTTTGTACTGAAATACTCGTCTTTTCTATTAAATTCTGAAACACTAGTATATCCAGCCGAATTATACCCCACCGCTAAAGGATAAGGGTTATTATCCTTATCATAACCAAATGACCTCAAAATTTCATTATGACCATTGTGATTGGTAATTCTGTAATTCACATTACCTGTAATGTTCCAGTTCTCTAAAGGTCGAATTGCCAATTGCAATTGCTGATATAAGAAATCTTTAACCAATTTTGACCTTCCACCTTCTGTCATCTGCGCTAATTCACTTGGATCCGAAAAATGACCATTATCATCTCTAACCGGAATCGTTGGCCATCTCCTTGCAATATTATGGTAATACAAATCATTCATATGTGAAGCTTTACCATAATCTTCACGCACAAAACGAGTATTAGACATTAAGTCAATTTTATCATGAAGCTTGACACTGACTTTATTTGAGAAGGAGTATCTTTTGAATCGATCATCCGCATATTTGTTCAATCCATTTTGGTCCATGAAATTCAATGAACTATAAAACTGAACTTTTTCAGTTCCGCCGTTAGCACTCAAGGTATGTTCATGAGATGGAGAAAAGTCTTTATATATTTCATCAAACCAATTGGTATTTCCATTGGAACCGCCGTAGTATTCCCATTTACCATTTCCCGCAGGTGTACTTACCGTTGTAATTTCCCCTTTTTGATATGCAGTAATACGGTCTAGGACTTCTTGAGAAAACACGGCTTGTTCACCATCATTCGATTTGATCTCATTGAAATAGTAGGCAAAAGTCCGAGAGTCTAACATAGTAGGTAATCCACGGGGTTTACTTAGCCTAACATTATTATTATAGTTTACGAGGGTTTTGCCTGCTTTTCCAGATTTAGTAGTGATTAAAATGACACCGAATGGAGCCCGCGACCCATAAATTGAGGATGCTGCAGCATCTTTTAGAACGGTAATATTTTCAATATCATTAGGATTCAAAGCATTCATATCACCTTCCATACCGTCAATCAATACCAAAACGGAAGAACTCGATCCAACACCAATTGTCCCAGCACCACGAATATTGACATTCATGGTCTGATTTAGTTCACCTCCTAATCCTCCTGTCTGCACATTCAACCCCGGGACAAGTCCTTGTAAGGCCTGCCCTGTATTTTGTACTGGTCTTGCTTCTAACTCTTTTGCACTAACCGTTGAAACCGCGCCAGTTAGATTTACTTTCTTTTGTTGACCATAACCTACTACGACAACTTCGTCCATTTGGTTTTCTTGTTCAACTAATGTTACGGAGATATTCTGACCGGATGCCGATACTGTTTGAGGGCTAAAACCAATTGAGGTTATTTCTAAAACCGCATCAGCACCTGATACCGTTAAAGAAAAATCCCCTTGTTCATTTGTTAAAGTACGATTATTAGTTCCTTTCTCTGTCACTGTTGCAGAAGCGATAGGTTGCCCTTCTTTGTTGACAACGCGTCCTTTAACAGCAAGCTGCTGTACTGTTTTATTGCTGCCGGGCAATATTTCAATATTGGAGGTTTTAGATATCGGCTTGAGTAAGATAACCTTGTCCTTCACCTCATAAGTAACATCTTGCCCTGCAAGAGCTTTATTTAAAGCTGTCTGTAGGGTGATTTTAGAATCAACGATGGTTACTTTGGTGGATTTTGACAGTAGGGATTCATTGTAAACAATTTGAAAGCCACTTTTCTTTCGAATTTCATTTAGGGCTTGTTTAGTACTGGCATTTTTAAGGTTTAAGGAGATGGTTTGGCTAAAACCCAAAGCAAATCCATTCAGAGCTAAACATGAAATTACTATAGCTAATTTAGATGCTTTTGAGACCTTCAAAAAAGGCAGGCTTCCAAATTTTCTACAGCTCTGAAAGTGAGTTAAGAATTTTTTATTCATACAGATTTAGGTGTTTAAGGACTATAAAAATGGTCTTTATAATGTTCTTCACCTATATAGAGTATGAATTTGAGTTATACCCTAAAAAAAAAAAATTTAAATTATTTTTTAGAAAATTGGATAGTTTTATTTTGAAGCTTTAGGTTAAGAAAGCTAGCTTCATTTAATAATGATATTAATTCTTCTAAATTATTTTCTCTGGCTAGATAGATGGTAAAATTATCATTGGGGACTTCAGATACATTGTAATCAAAATCATAGTACTTTTTAAGGTCTTCAAGGATATAATTTAAGCTTCGGTTATCATAATACAGAAAGCCTTCTTTCCAGGCAACTAACTCTTCAATTTCGCCTTCATTTAATTTATTGCGTGAAATTTGGTTTGCAGCTACTCTAATTAAATCCCCCGGAGACAATATATTTGACTTTGAAGATTTAACAGCTCTTACATCGAGACTACCTTCAAAAAGAAGAGTTTCTTCGAAGCCACTTGAGGTTCTAACATTAAATTGAGTTCCTAGAACTTTAATGGTTTGTTGATCTGTTTTAACTTCAAAAGGCATTCTTTTGTCATCAACAATCATTTTCTTTACTTCGAAATAAGCTTCTCCAGATAAAGTTAATTTACGGTCTCGCATATAGGATGCGGCATAATGTAAGTTTGAATTGGCATTTAAATTTACAATAGAGCCATCAGGTAATTCGACTCTATAGAACCCCCCAAGACCCGTTTTAATATTTAAGATGTCTTTATCATCCAAGTCCATTTTGGCAATATTCATCACCATCCGATTTTGGCTTTGATCTAAATAAATAGCCTCATTCTTATCTTTTCCTATATGGAGAGAATCGGACTTAATGCTGTTATTATCAGATTCAGTAAGAGTGCCTGCAAGAAAATCTGCAGTAATTTCACGACCATTCTCCTCCCTAAAATAAGAGTTTAATAGATCTCTTTTGACAAATAAGGCCGTCACAGAAATTATAGCGATGACAACTAAGGACAACTTTGTTAGATTCTTCTTAGTTTCTCTATTCCTATCCTTACGTATGGATTGGAAAATTCGCTCATGGATTTCTACGCCTAAATTTTCCTTTTTATTTTCATTCATATCCTCCATTTTCTAGAAGAATAATATTGAGGTAAATAAGAGCAATATTGATTTTCTCAATAAACTTAGCACTTTTGACATATGATATTCAACCGATTTCACGCTCAAGTTCATCTTGGCAGCAATTTCCTTATAGGTCATATCTTCAAATCGGTTTAATTCAAATATTAATCTACTTCTACTGGTTAGTTTATTCTTTAATATATAATCCAGCTGTTTTTCAATATCATTCACAGCCAACTGATCATATTCAGAAGTTACAAAATCTAAATTCTCCAAGTTGGTCGTTTTTAGCTTTTGTTGTTGTTTCAGAACAAAAATACATTTGTTTTTAATACATACACTAAGATACGCCCTTAAGGAATATTTAATTTCTAGTTTATGCCGGATTCTCCAGAAATCTAAAAACACATCGTGTAATACATCTTTTGCTAGTTCCTCTTCTTTCAAAAATCCCAAACAGATATCGAAAAAACTTTCCCAATGCGCAAAGTAAATCGCTGAAAAAGCTTCGGTATCGTTGTTTTTCAATCGACTGATAAGGTCAAAATCTTCCCTAGAAATTTGATGTAAATTAGGTTCAATAACATCCATGTAGTTTAATAGGTTAAGGTGATTTAGGGTTTACTTTCTGTAAAAATAACCGATTATTCGAGAATTGCAACAATATGATTACTTTTTTAAAAGGTTTTATCCCAAACCCACCATCTCCTATTAAAAAGGCATTCCCAATTAATGCTCTTTTACAAAGAAACAATTAATTGGGAATGCTTTATTGAGCAGGGAATTCCTCTACAACTTCGTTTTTACTGCAGCTGTATTTTTATCTTTTACTTCAATTCTATAAACATCTTTTTTGTCGAAGATTAAGCCTTCTTTTTGACCCTTATGAATATCCACATCCGTACCAGCAACTTTTCCATCATAGGATAAGCCCGCTTGTTTCTGAATGGTATGCGCCACACAAACTAGTCTTGCTTTGAAATGGCTCAATACCTCATCTAAAAACGCAGGGTCCTGTTTAGGGTTTCTAAAGTAACCACGGTACCATGTTAGTGCAGAACTAGAACGCAAATAAGGTGCAGATTCCGGATTTTTAGGGTCATTTAAATTCTTTTGAACAATCTCATTGACTTTGGCAATGTTCATATTAGGTTGTTCTGTGAATAAAACTTCAGAGATACCACCGTGAACAAATAAAATATCATTTCCTTTTTCAATAACATTTTACTGTCTTAACCAGCCACCAAGAATAGTATTCTCTTTATACAAGTCTTCAATTCCTTCGAAACCTAGAGGCTTTACTTCAGCTTTGTATTTCTCGTCTATATAATTAGTTTGATTTTCGGAGATATTCATTATATCATGATTCCCAAATAGGAAATGAAAGTTTGCACCTTCAGATTCTAATTTATAGAGTAACCAAAGGATTTCATGAACCATTGTTCCACGGTCAAAAGCATCCCCAAGAAACACCAGATGCTTGTTTCCAAACTTCCAGTTGTAGTATTCATCGATTACTTGTGCAGAAATTAATAGATCTACCAATTGGAAAAATTCACCTTCATAGTCGGATACGACCAAGATTTGTTCGTCGGTAGTCCATTCACCTTTATTCTGAAAAACTGTATTTGGCTTAATTTTCACCTTCATATCCTTATTTTCTTTATTGATATGATTGATAAAAACTGTGAATTCTAATTCTGAACTACTAGGTTGAGAAAAGGTTTTTGTTTCCAGTTCCTTTCCGGAAGCAGATTTTAAGATTCTCTTGAAATAGATATTTCCATCTTGACTGTATACAAAATGAACATCATACTCCTGAGTGGGTTGAATAGATTCTAGATGGTTTTCTTTTTTTACTAAAGGTTTAACCTCAGGTTTTACCCTAGAGGTCTGGAATTCATCTTTTTAGCAAGAAACAAATACAAAAAGTAGCGGCGATAACGTAATAATTAATTTCATGTACTATAATTTTTAATAATTGCACAAAAGTATCGCCACAATATTTATAAAACATTACGCAATCATTAACTAATAATAAATAATTAATGCGGCAAGAAAGGATTCTAGCTAATTTAAACCTGTCAGATAGATTAGGGGAATGATTAGTTTACATTTGTACACAAAGAAGGCCAGCAGGTTATTACCTGCCGGCCTTCAAAGACTTTATTTAATAATTTTTTAATTTAAATCCTTTAAGATTTCCTGAACTGCTCTTTCCAATTGTGGGTCCTTATCGGCCACGCGGTCAGCTACCGTGTTTTTTATGGTGATATCAGGTGATACACCGGTTAATTCCAGATCCTTTCCATCCAAGGTATAACAACCCCAAGAAGGCAAACGATAGAAAGATCCATCCACCAATCCTTTTCCAGAGGTAAAAATTATCCAACGATAAGTTTCAGTTCCTATGATCTTTCCGAGTTTTAGTTCTTTAAAGCCGGCTGCTGTCATTTCAGCATCACTCAGGGATTGTTCATTGATCAACAAGACAATAGGCTTTCCGGCTGGAGCAAAGTTACTTTGTGGGGACAGCTTACCTCCACGATATTGCCATTTTAGATATGGACGTTGTGAAAGGAACTTTAAGACTTCATCATGGACATTTCCACCTGTATTATAACGTAAGTCCAGGATTATGGCATCCTTATTATTTTCTTGCTCGGCCATATCTATCAGGAACGATTGCAACTCATCCGAACCCATATTCTTCATATGCGAATAAGCAATTCGGTTTTTACTAAGTTGATCCACCTTTGAGCGATTTCCTTTTATCCATTCATCGTATAATAGATCCTTGAAAGCAGCATTACTTTGCGGTCTGATATTAATTTTCTCTTCTTTGCCAGCACGATTTACAGTCAACTGCACTTCATTCGCCAAGGATGGCCAAGTAAAATAAGAATCTCGATCCTTGCTCTTATCAATTGGGGTTCCATTTACAGCAACTAACACATCCCCTACTTTTAGGTTGACATCTTTTTTGGAAGCCGGACCTTTAGCAACAATATGAGCGATTTTATACGGATCCTTTGCGTCGTAAGTGACACCAAGCTCATTCGTTACAAAATTATATTGCTTTCTTTCATCCGTGCCGAAAGTACTGAATCCCATATGGGAAGAGTTCAATTCCCCAAGCATATCATTGAGAAGGATACGTAAATCCATGCGGTTATTGATTCCTGAAAGATAATTGCTATACTTCTTTTTCATTCCTTCCCAATCCACCCCGTGAAATTTCTCATCATAAAAGTTTTCTTCAACATTTGCCCAAGTTTCATAGAACATCTGCTTGAACTCCTTATCCAAATCTCTATTGAATTTGAAACCAATGTCCATATTTTCCAGTCTATTCTGGTCGATATTATACTTCTGAATATTCCCATTCACAATGGCAAAGTACTTCCCGTCAACCTCCATAAGTCCTTGTAAGGAACCATCCAAAACTTTATCCGTTTTACTGTTGGTAAAAGGTTCAAAAGTGATTCTATAGGTTGCCCATTTACCTTCATGGTTAGATTGATAAAATAAAAAGGTTTTCTCGCCTTTGGCAAAAAGCAATGGACTGTATTGAGTCCCAGCAGATGGGCTCACCTGCGTGATTCTATCTGAAAGACCTTGCACATCTATGCTCACCAAAACTTTCTTGGAATCGTCCTTTTTCTCATCCTTAGCTGCAGGCTTATCTTTGGTATCCTTAGCCTTTTTAGTTTTATCGTCTTTCGTAGTTGTTGTATCTTTTTTCTCCTTTTCCTTGTCTTTTTCAACGTCCTTAAATAGCTCATCGAACTTGCTGATACGATAAGGTTCATCATAATTTTCCAATGCCATTCGATAAAGGCTGGCGTTGTCCATTCCTGATGGATAAGCTGGTTTTGTACGGTTACTGGAGAAATAAATATATTTTCCATCAGGAGACCATGCCGGTGAAGCTTCTGTTACTCCTGTATTAGTTAGATTAATTGTTTTCTTGTCTGCAATATTGTAAACAAATATATCTTGCTCAAAATTTCGAATCGCTGTAAACAGCACGTATTTATCATCTGGCGAAAAGGATGGTGAAGAGTTTTGGAAAGCCCAAATTTCATCCTTTACGATGGTTTCACTTTTCAGACTATTCAAGTCCATGATGCGTACCTCATCCCTACCACTCAAATAAACTGCCTTACTATTATCTTTATTAAAATTGATATCCCTATTGTTCCGATTGTCTTGGGTCAATTGTTTCACCTCACCCTTGCCATCAGCAGAACGAGCATACCAGTTTAAATAACCGTTGAGGGTCTGGTTATAGATTAAAGTCTTGTTGTCTTTTAGCCATTGTACCTCAGCAATGCGCTCACCTTGACTTGGCATTTGTCGAATAAATTTGCCATCGACATCAGAAACAAACAGCTCACCACGAGAAACAAAAGCCATTTTCTTACCGTCCGGGGAAACATCATAATTACTGATTGCTCCTTTCACATCAAATTCCTTGGACTTAGCAAGGACTTGATTACGACTTAAGCTAATCGCAGGTTGGTTTGTTTTTTTACTGGCTACATCATAAACAAAGATCTGATAGCCTTTCTCAAAGACCACCGCTGATCCATTTGCCGCAACCTGAGGACTCCGAATGGATTCGGGAAATTGTGTCAATCCAACTTTTTGGCCATTTGAGATGCTATATAGGTTGTACTCATTGTTTCCTTCGTCAGAAGCAAAGTAAATGATCCCTTTATTATCTACGGTTGGCCATAGGTCCTTCCCTTCATAAGTTGTGTAATCCTTATAAGTATTAGTTTTAGGATTAAAACCTTTGATATCTGGGTTGAATGCTCCTTTATATCTTTTACGGTTTGCTGCAGTGTAGCTTTCCCAGGTATCGGTAAATAGTAATTCCCCTGCAGGAGTTTCCACCATATTATGGATATAATTGAAGAAATGCGGGAAAATACGAACTGCGGTTCCACCATTCTTACTTACTTTGTAGCTACTTAAACGGTTTTCACGACCTGAGGTAAAATAAATCTGCTTACTATCCCAACTCCAGCTATCCACTTCATCGGTTGATTCATGACTTGTAATCTGCGTAATATTTCCACCAGCCATAGGCATGACATAGACATCCATATTACCATTTTGGTTAGAAGAGAAGGCGAGCCACTGACCATCTGGGGAGATTCGCGGCATGACCTCATTACCTTCCATGGCTGTCAGTCTGAGTGCAGGACCACCAGCGGACGGCACTTTCCATAAATCCCCTTCAAAAGAGAACACAATTGTTTGCGCGTCTGGACTCAAAGTTGGATTAGAAAGAAACGTGGGTTGTACCTGAGCCTGCAGTTGCAAGGATCCCCCAAGCAATAAGGCAATAGATAGCAAAGTTTTATTCATAAAAAGGGTTAATTATTAATTTGATTCCTAGCATTTGTATGTTAACATGCTGATGCTATCAAATTTAAGATTTGTTTGCGGAATATGGTAGAGCCGAACAAGCAATCTTATGAATTGGATAAAAACAAAAGGAAATCCTAATAATTTCCTCAAATATTAACGAAAAAGATAAAATAAAATACGCGCATAACATAAAGATTAACAAAGAGTTATAATTGTGTATTTTTTACACTTTCTTGTCTATGAAGTCTAAAATTTGTTCTATTTTTGTTACAAAATTATCGACGATGACATCATTAAGCGAGGCGAGTGCAAACGTCTCTCAATCCATGAAAAGTAGAATTCGAATTGCTGTTGCGTTATTCTATTTCGGTCAAGGATTAGGATTTGCCAGTTGGGCAAGTCGTATTCCGACCATAAAAGCAGCATTAGGCTTATCAGAGGCACAATTAGGAACGATTTTATTAATGCTTCCAATTGGGCAATTGTTAACTATGCCTATTTCAGCAGCCTTGGTCAATAAGTATGGTAGTCATAAAATTCTACCTTGGGCGGCCTTCCTGTATTCATTAGTATTATTGTTTATTGCATTTTCAGGAAATGCTTGGTTTTTGGGTGCTGCATTGTTCTTATTTGGTGTCACCGGTAATATTTGTAATATCTCCGTCAATACCCAGGGTGTTTTAGCAGAAGAACTTTATGGTCGATCAATCATGTCTTCCTTTCATGGAGCTTGGTCCTTGGCTGGGTTTACAGGAGCTTTGATCGGACTATTAACTTTAAATTTTCAGATCAATACCTTCGGTCATTTTGTAGGAGTGATTATTCTAATGACAGTAAATATCCTTATTAACAAGCAATTTCTAGTTCCAGAGGTTGGCACAGAGAAGAAGGAGAAGGTAAAGTCGAAGTTCAAACCAGATTCATTGATTATACAACTAGGGATAATCGGTTTCTTTAGCATGGCAACAGAAGGAGCCATGTTTGATTGGAGCGGAGTATATTTCAGTGAGGTTGTCAAAGCACCGGAAAGCCTGGTAATCCTGGGTTATGCTTCCTTTATGATCATGATGGCAACCGGCCGTTTTATTGGAGATGCCATTATCAGTAGAATTGGGAGACAAAGAACGCTACAAATCAGTGGGATCCTAATGTTCTTGGGGATGTTATCTTCTGTGATTTTCCCGAACCTATGGGTTTGTACTGTGGCGTTTATGTTGGTTGGTCTTGGGGTGGCTTGTAATGTGCCTACCGTATATAGCGTTACTGGAAAACATAAAAGCATTCCTGCGGGAGTCGCTTTGGCAATGGTGTCCAGTATATCATATTTAGGATTTCTAATGGGTCCACCACTGATTGGTTATATAGCTGAAATATTCAACTTAAGATACTCATTTGCATTATTCTCCTTATTTGGATTTTTAATGTTCATTATGACAAGCCGTCTTAAAATATTTAGGGAACAATAAAAGCTTAAGGCTAAAGCGCCTTAAGCTTATTCAATTCTTTTCGAGAAATTTTTAGGATGGTTCCATGTCTCAAATCCTTCGGTAATTCCAACTGATCAGTAATATCTTCCCAGTTTTTAAGATCCTTGGATTTGATCAATCCAAAATGGTTATCCATATAACGATCGAAATAAACATACCATTCCCCATTTATTTTGGCAACAGTAGGTCCTTCAGCCCAAAAATCTCCAGTTATCTTTTCACTTGCATCCGAGTAGGGTCCTTCAAGATGATCTGCAAAGGCTAGTTTCAAATTTTTCTCTGCTTGAGGTTCTCGAGTTTCATCCTTGATGACCATCATCCAGTTTTTTCCATTTCTTTGAATGGTTGCATCGATACTGTTAAATCCAGGATCATAGAGTAGCATAGTCTCTGAAAAGGACTTAAAGTCTTTGGTCAAAGTATAATACATTCGGTGGTTATACCCTTCATCGGCTTCCACTTGTGTTTCAGGGAACTCACCTGTTATCGTCGAAGCCCAATAAATCATATATTGTTTTGTTTCCGGATCATAGGTAATTTCCGGAGCCCAGGTATTTCGAGTGTTTTCTTCATGTTCCATGACTGGAATATATTGTTGTTCAGACCAATTGATTAAATCCTTGGAGGTAGCATGTCCAATTCCTTTCTGGGTCCAACTAACTGTCCAAACCATATGATACAATCCATCGCCACCTTTAATAATACAAGGATCCCGCATTAATTTATCAGGGCTTAATTTAGGCGTCAAGAAAGACTGATCATTCTTTAATGAAGTCCATTTTAATCCGTCTTCACTGAAGGCAAGATGCAAGCCATCCTCGCCGTTTCCTTTGAAATATGAGAATACATAAGCGGAGTCCGATTGCTGTGCACTCAAGCCTAAGGCAAGGAAAAGCAAGACACATAAGGAAATTATAGGTTTTAACATGGTTTATTTGTTGATTGAATCAAATATAATTAATATGCCCTTAAAAATAAACGTGTTAGTTAAATATGTATACATTTAAAGGATTTTTTAAGCTTTATTTGACCTTTGATAAACTCTTAGTATATTGTATTAAAATAAATGATTTTTTAGCGCCAATACTATTAATCCAGAACCTTGACAATTTCAGTACAAAAACAGAAAATGGCGGCTTTAGAAATCCCCAATTAGCACACAGAATAAACCAACAAAGTAAAAAATTAATAATTTAATAATAGACTGAAAGTCTTTCTAGATATCCTGTTGGTTACATTTGAGGCAATTTTAATGTAATTGAAATTATGAATCAGTATCGAGACGGGATTAATAAAAATTTTGATGAGTTATCCTGCATCCAAGCCATGTCTTTGGGTGACGTTACGGCGTTCAATCAATTATATCAGCATTACCACCGACCTGTACATGCCAACATCTTAAAATTCGTAAAGAACCCCGATCAGTCCGCGGAGATATTACAGGATGTTTTTATTGCATTATGGCAAAACCGTTATAAGATAAACACTGAAAAATCAGTCGGGGGTTGGTTATTTGTAGTGAGCTACAACAAGTCCATGAATATCCTAAAACAAAAGTTGAAGGAATCCATTACTTATTTGGAAGAATTGGATAAAGAATTAATCGCCGATAATACAGCGTCCATTGAAATAGAAGAACAGTTCGAAATTCAATTAGAAATTTTAGACGAAGCAGTAAATGAATTGCCGCCTCGAAAAAAGGAAGTTTTTAAGCTGCACAGATATGAAGGTTGCTCCAAAGAAGACGTTGCAAATCGATTGGGGATTAGCCTTAGTTCAGTAAATGATTACTTAAAACAGTCAAATCAAACTATCCGAAAGTATATTATTTCCCATCATCCTGAACACATTGGAAAAGCTCTTTTACTTCTCCTCCTCCTTCAAGGATAACTCTACATTATTTTAATGTTAACTTAATAATTAATTAACTCGAAAAGGCATCCCCTTTTTTCCAATCCATTGTATTTAGATATAATGGACAAAAATTTAGAACATAGAATTGAACTCTTTTGGAAAGGGGCTCTTGATTTAGAGGAACAAAAGCAATTATTGACTGACCTTGAAAAACAAGATCTGGAATTGTATAATTCTCTTAAATCCGCTTTTGATAAAAAGAACGATAATCTTTCTGATGAGGATTATAAGTTAATTCTTCAAAAAATCCATCAAAAAACTGGTATCCAGCAGAACCATAAAACCATCATTCCATTATTTAAAAAATGGCTAGTAGCTGCTTCCATATTACTTGTGGCTGCGTTTGCTTATTATATTTATTTCCAAAACAACAGTAATCATAAGCTACTTGAAGACCAATTGACCAAAAACGACAGCACTCTTTTAATAAATGAGAAAACCGTCAACCAAATAGCCATCCTTCCTGATCATTCCAAGATTACTCTGTTTCCTAAAAGTAGTATTCGCTATACTGTAGATTATGGCAAGAAAGACCGGAAAATAGATTTAGTGGGTAAGGCAAAATTTGAAGTCGCTCATGATAGCCTTAGGCCATTTATTGTCTATGCACATGGCTATAGCACTACGGCTTTGGGTACAATTTTCATTGTAAAATCATTCGAGTCAGACCGGGTTTCTGTAAATCTTTTGTCGGGCAAAGTTCGAGTTAACCAAGTACATGAAACAGCCAATGGCATGAAGCCTCAGATCCTCAATCCGGGAGACAAGTTGAAAATTGAAGGCGAGAAATACGAATTTATTCCAAAACCTCAGGTCAATATCAAGAAACCATTAAAGACGATCAATCCGGCTATAGAAACGTCTTCGGAAAAGCCATTATTAAAATTTGACAATCAAGACTTGAACCAAGTATTTGAAATCATCGCCAAGGAGAAAAACATAAAAATTGAATTTGACAAAGAACTATTAACGGGGAAAACCTTTACTGGGGAATTTTCAGAGAGCAATTCCTTGGAAATGATATTGAATATAATTTGCCAGATGAATGAACTCTCTTTCCATGACAATGGAGGAACGATTTATATAAACAAAAACGATAATACACAGAATTAAATAATCTAATCAGTATTAACTACATGAAGAAGAAAACAATGATGAAAAATCTGAGGCTCCTATTAAGTGGGGCAGCAGTTTTTTTGGCCGCAAATGTCTGGGCACAGACCAATGGGCAACTTAAAGGTACTATTGTTGACCAAAGCGGCAAGGTACTTTCAGGAGCTACAGTACAGTTGGTGGATCAAACGGGGCAAATTATTGCTGCTGCCTCTACCGACAGCAAAGGTATGTTTGTTCTTTCTGGCATTGAGGGCGCAAAAAATTACAGACTGAAAGTCAGTATGATAGGATTTAATAATTATGAGACCAACACTAAACCACTAAATGATTCGGAAAGCAGTTCTATGCTTATCCGAATGACCGAGCAATTGGCGGATCTGGAAGAGGTAGTTGTCATTGGTTATGGCCAACAAAAGAAAGGCGATTTGACGACTGCCGTTTCTACGCTTCCGGATGTCAAGGAACAAGTGGACCGTCCATTAAGTAATGTTTCAGACATGCTTCAAGGAAATGTTGCCGGGGTAACAGTAATGTCTTCGGGTGGTGACCCATCGAAAATGCCTTCGGTGATGATCCGGGGTATGGGAACATTAAATGCAGAAGCTCCACTTTATGTAGTGGATGGTTTGCCTTATTACGGTGGTCCTATCAATCCAAATGACATCGAGAGTGTGAACATTTTGAAAGATGCTGCTGCAGCTTCAATTTATGGTGCTCAAGCAGCGTCCGGAGTTATCGTGATTACGACAAAAAGCGGAAAAGCTGGAACTCCAAAAGTCCAAGCAGATGTATATCGTGGATGGCAAACTGCCAGCAATCTCCCATCGGCATTAAATGCAGAACAATACTCGACGGCATACAATACCGCAGCAAAAAATGATGGTGTAAATCCTCGTCCTGGGCATGATGCAAGCCAAAACCCTTGGGGACAAGTAACTAGAACAAACTGGATGGATGAAATCTTTCAAACTGGAAATATCCTAAACTCCAATGTTCAATTATCAGGTGGTACAGAGAAAGCAACTTACTCTTCTTCTTTTGGCTACCATGATAAGGAAGGTCTTCTATTAAACACAGGTTACAAACGTTTCAGTTACCGCTTAAAATCTGAGTTCAATTTCTTTGACCGAGTTTCTGTTGGACAAAATTTCTATGCTAGTCATCTCTCTACGCAGGGGACAAACACTGAAAGTTCCTATAGCGGATCTATTATCAATGCTATTTACATGAACCCTGCTGCACCGGTATACGATGAAAACCATCTATTCCATGGAACGGTTCCATTTGATTTAGCAGGCTTCTCAGGAACATATGGTGACACTTATAACCCAGTAGCGTTACTGTTACGTCCAACCGTTAAAAACCCACAGTTGAATCTAAACGGAAATGCTTTTATAAAAGTTGATATCGTTGATGGTTTATCTTTCAAAACAAACTTCGGGATTAACTTAAATCGCTATTCATACAAGCGTTTTGACCCTAAAATTCCAGAAATCGGTCGTGCGAATGGAAACAATTACCTGACCCATGAGGATTCTAGAGAAAACCGTTGGATATGGGATCAACAATTGAACTATACCAAACAATTTGGAGATCATAATTTGGATTTAGTAGCGGTTTATTCGGCTCAGAAAACAAGATATGAAAGTTATTATATACAAGGAATGGGCTTCGAAAGAGAAGATGATTGGTTCCAATATATTGGTAATGCTGCATCTATTCCAAAGCTGCCAACAAGTGGCGTCTATGAGGATGCATTGACTTCAGCCATTGCCCGTGCGAACTATAATTATGCTAATCGTTATTTTCTATCCGCGAGTATTCGTCAGGACAGAACCTCACGCTTGGCATCAAAAAACCGTTCTGATATTTTCCCATCCGTTTCAGCAGCATGGCGTATTTCCAATGAACCATTTTTCAATAGTAGCCTGTTCAACGATCTAAAGCTTAGAGGTTCATGGGGACAGATCGGAAATATTCAATCCGTAGGTGCCTATGCTTTCAACTTGCCATTGAACACAGGCATGGTTACTCCATTGGGAAGTAAAGGGGAACTGGTACGTCATTTCGCACTGACGGAACAACCTAACCCGAACTTAATCTGGGAGCGTTCAGAGTCATTTGACGTTGGTTTGGATATGACGATTGCCAATCAATTAACCATTACAGCCGACTATTACAGAAAGAAAACAATCGGTATGATCTTAAGCAATCAGCCGGATCCACATATTGGAGTATCTTCAGTAGCTCCTTCGAATGTGGGTGATGTAATGAATAAGGGTTTTGAGGTTTCAGCAAGTTATAACAAGAAATTCGGAGAAATTGAACTGGGTTTAAGAGGAAATATTGGCATCAACCAAAATGAAGTTCTTAACCTAAATGGTTATTACAATGACTTTGTTCAACATGGAGACCATGTTCGTGGGATCTTATTACCATATCGTTCTACAGCAGGTCAACCTTTATATTCTTACAATTTAATTCGCAACGCAGGAATTTTCCAAAGTCAGGCAGAAATAGATGCCTATACCTTCAATGGTGAGAAAATCCAGAAAAATGCTAGACCTGGGGATTTAAAATTTGTAGATAAGAATAATGATGGAAAAATCAACGAGGAGGATCGTGAATATATGGGTAGTGCCGTTCCGAAAACAACCTATGGATTTACCTTAAACTTAGGTTACAAACGTTTTGACTTAAGCGTATTAACCTATGGTGTTTCGGGTTCTAAAATCTTCAACGGATACAAATTCACGGCTTATAATGCAGGCTTACAAGGGTACAACTTAGACAGTCGTGTATTGGATGCATGGACTCCGCAAAATACCGACAGTAGCATTCCAGTATTATCTATCCAGGATCCGAACAGTAACTTCGGGACGATTTCGGATTGGTACTTAGAAGATGGTGATTTCTTCCGTATCAAAAACATCACTTTAGGTTATAATCTTCCTGAATTTTTTGGCAAACTAAATTCTAGACTATATGTCTCTGCAGAAAATCCATTCACCTTTACCAAGTATTCAGGAATCGATCCTGAGGTAGGAAGAATTGGTTTGGATGTAGCGAACTATCCGCTCGCAAAGACATACACCGTAGGTTTGAACATCAACTTTTAATTTTCAAGAAGCAGAACAATGAAATTACAATTTAAAAAGAAATATATATTCATGCCGGCAATGGCCTTAGGTCTTGCGGCGGGCATGGCCTCTTGCAGCAAGAGCTTCACTGATCTTACTCCGCAGGGAACAACAACTGATGCCAACTTCTGGAAAACCGAGTCGGATGCTATCTTTGCTTCCAATGGTTTATACGAACATTTTAATGATGATAATATGTTTGGCCGGGGGTTATTTTGGTTTGTAAATGCATCCGATGATGTGGTAACCGGAAGAACTGATGCTGGATCAGCTGCTGTTAGAAACTTTACAGCGACAGGAAATGAAAGCCGTATCAACAGCATGTACAAAAAGTTCTATCAGATTATCCAACGTGCAAATAATATTATCGTTAAAGTTCCGTCCATGAACATCAGCGATAAAACCAAAAACCAAGTAATTGGCGAAGCTTATTTCATGCGTGGATATGCTTCCTTTTATCTTTCACAATATTATGGAGATCAAAGAGCCGGGGTACCTATAGTAACTGAGCAGAATATGAATGAGAATAAATTCACTCGTCCTGCGAATGTTCAAGAGAATTTCAAGCAAATCGAATCTGACTTGTTAAAAGCAGCAGATATGCTTCCATTATTAACGACTTATGATGCAAGTAATCTGGGTCGCGCTAATAAAGATGCTGCTTATGCATACTTAGCAAAAACCAATGTACAATGGGCTAGATATGATAAGTCAAAATGGGCTCAGGTAGTAAAATATTGCGACATGGTAACCAATTCAGGTTCTGGACGTAAACTTATCGATACGGATAATCCTGCTGTAGATTTTGCGAGCGTTTTTTATGTTGAAAACAATTACTCATCAGAGTATATTTTCTCAGTCGTTTCCAATAAAGTCTATGGGTCCATCTTACCTGCAGTTATGTTTGAGAATACGGGTTATGGCCTCTATAACGGATGGGGATATTTTCATCCATCATTAGAATTATACAATTCTTTTGAAACAGGAGATCCTAGAAGGAATGCTACCATTCTTGAATTTGGGGATACCTTTACTTTATTTGGTCAAGAACGTAAGTATTTCTCCTCCAACTCACAGACTGGTTTTCAATTCAATAAATATATGCAGCCATTTCGATTCCCGAAGGATCAACATTTAAATCCAAATGGGGATTATCCGACTTCTAACCTGAATATTCCATTGGTTCGATATGCTGATATATTATTAATGAAAGCTGAGGCATTGATTATGGATGGTAAGAATGGGGATGCTGAGATCAATAAAGTTAGAAACCGTGCCGGCTTAAGTAACCTTAGCGGCGCAACTTTAACTCAATTAAAGAGAGAACGTCGTTCGGAATTTGCAGGTGAATATACTGATAGACATAGTGATTTAGTTCGTTGGGGAGATGCGCAAGCGGCATATGCTAAACCAGCAACAGGGAGACAACACACTGTAAAAACAGACCCTAATTCTCCTTATACTATTATTACGGTTTGGGCACCTCGAAATTTCAACCCAGCGGTTCATCATGTATGGCCAATTCCTCCACAGGATGTCAGCAATTCTGGAATTGCACAAAACCAAGGTTGGTAATTTTTGAATTAAGGATTACTCTTTAGTAAGTTTTCATATAATCTTTTAAAATTAAACCCCGTCATTCTCGAATGACGGGGTTTTGCAAAATTTATGATAACACTGCTTAAAGCTTATTTAGTGCCACTATATGGGTTTTGATCAGATTCAGTTAATGCCTCGTTATTCACAATTTCCAATTGTGGGATTTGACACAATAATCTGTAATCATTTGAAGGGAAAGTTCCTGTAGGGTTTGCCGAATTTGCGACATAACCATTCAAATAAGATACTCCCCAAGTATAATGACCTTCTTTATAAGAAGCAGTCTCTTGATAACGAACCAATGGTTTCTGCAATCTTAACAAATCGTATAGTCCAGTAACCCCTTCACATAACAATTCCTTTCTACGCTCAACATAAATTGCTTCCAAAAGATTCGTTCCTGATGCTACTGAAGTTAGGTTTTTTACACCTCTAGCTTTTTGTAATTTGTTAAGATGCGTCAATCCTTGGCCATTATTCAATTGAGCAGATGCCTCTGCCATAATCAATAACATTTCAGCACTGCGCATTAATGAGATCTCCGGACGAGTATTACTTTGCTTAGCCCCATTTCCATCACCATAGTGCTTATACTTATCATACGCCCATTTTGTAGACCATTCTGCACTTGCATTATTTGTTCTTTTCCAGAATTGATATCTGTCTTCTGTTTTCTCAAATAATTGCTCGTACTTTCCATCAGCAAAGAAATCTAAGAATGAATAAATCGGTCCGTCTGTAAATCCTTCTCCATAGCTAGCATCTTGGTTGTACCAGAAGTTAAATTGCGTACCACCACCTAAGTTGTTTTGATCTGTAAATTTTACTGCCCAAACAACTTCAGGGTAATTCTTGCTGATCACATCAACAAATCCAGCACGGTATTGTTCCTTGCTCATCAGCGTCGGATACTTACCATAAAGCTCTGTAGATTCAGCCAAGGCTTTTGACCAATCATTCATCACTAGATAAACACGTGCTAAATGCCCTGTTACGACATCCTGATTAATAAACCACTTTCCTTCACGCGTATATGAACCTAAAAGTGATTTTGCATCCGTCAGGTCTTTTACGATCTGATCATAAGTAGCTTGTACGGTTGCACGTGGAAGGTTTTGTTCATCCTTGGACGTTAATCTCAATATCACACCCGGCTTTTGTTTAGCAATAGCGTAAGTCTGTTGGTAATTTTGGATCAAATGGAAATAACAAATTCCACGAATGGCTTTTGCTTGTCCCAAAATAGCATCCTTTGTTGCTTGTTCGCCTTGAGCGGATTCAATATTATCAATGATGATATTGGTCTGGTTAATGATTTTATACATCATGGACCAGATTGCATCCGAAAGACCATTTGCCTGTGTTTTCAAAGGCTCATAACGGTAAGCCGTCAATTGATTACCTCCCATATTGGTATGGCAAAGTACATCTGAACCACCAAGGTCCACATACATTTGTAAGCCTGGGAGACCAGCATATACGCGGTCTGCTCCTTGGGAATTGAAATATAATTGTTTATATGCTGAAGTCAACACTTTCTGTAGACCTGCAGTATTGGAAAGAACATCTCCATCGGAAGTATCCACTGAAGAGCTTGTATCTAAAAAGTCACTACAACCGCTATTTAATCCTAGTGCAACGGCAAGTGCTAAAATTTGAATTTTCTTAAGTACCTTTTTCATGACGCGAATTAAAATGAGACTTGTAAACCACCTGTATAAACTCTTCTAGAACCTTGAATACCATTGTCAGTATCCGCACTTCCATTATAATTATTTCCTGATAATCCAGTTTCAGGATCTGAATATCTGTTTTTGGCAGATCCGAATGTCAATAAGTTATCTCCAGAAACAAAGATTCTAACATTCGATAAAGTCAATCTATCCAACACTGATTTTGGAAGGTTATAACCTAAAGTCACGTTTCTTAATCTCAAATAATCATTTTTGAAAACGTAGAAATCAGATGCTTTTCTGGTGCTTGAATAATCATCATTTGACCATTTTGGCAATAGAGCATTGTCTCCAGGTTTTCTCCATCTATCCTCAACCAAGTCTTGAATGACACCTACTCCACCACGAAGTGCAGTACGCTCGATATAGCCATAGTCATACATGTGACCACCTAATGAATAATAAAACATGAAGGAAAGATCAAGTCCTTTATAACCGAAGCTGTTGGTTAATGCGCCAAATACTTTCGGTAATGCAGAACCTACATACTGATAATCATCTGTTGTAACCAAGCTATAGTCCTCTGTAATATCCCAGTTATTATTATCTCCTTTGATGTAATACTGCATGTTTCCTGTTTCGGCATTAACACCAGCATTCTTCACCATATAAAATTCAAAAAGGGATTTACCTTCTTCCACTTTGTATCCAGCGGTTCTATTTTCATAAGTGAAAGCACCAGTCGGCAAATAGGTGATTTCATTTTTCAGGGTGGAAATATTGAAATCCGCTTTCCAGTTGAAGTTCTCTTTACGGATTACATCTGCTGATAAGCTAAATTCAATACCTCTATTTGTGAGGTTACCAAGGTTAGTATTCTGACCAATTGCTGCACCTACCTGTGCTGACAATGGGAAGTCTTTGTAGAACAACAAGTCGATTGCATCACGGTGGTAGTATTCTAAAGTACCATTGATACGGTTGAATAATCCGAAGTCCAATCCAACATTATATTGTTGATTTTTCTCCCAGATCAAATCTGGAGTTGGAACTGCCGAAGGTCTTAAACCAGCAACTGTATATAGGTCATCGGATGAATAAACACCTTGATAAGCATATAAGATTTCTCCTCCAGGGATCCCTGCAGCATTTCTTCTTGTCAACTTATCGTTTCCTGTTGTACCAAAGCTAGCACGTAAAGCTAGATTATTGATCCAGGTTTTATCTTTTAAGAATTCCTCTTGACTAATTCTCCAGGAAACACCACCTGAGAAGAAGTTACCCCAACGGTTTTCAGGGCTAAAACGAGAAGAACCATCTCTACGGATAGATCCTGAAACAAAGTATTTGTTATTGAAGTTATAGTCGATCTTTCCTAAATAGGATAATAAAGCGATGCGGTCTCTGTAAGAGTTATTGCTCCAGTTTCTTGTGGTAGAACCTAATTCAAATTGCCCCATCTGCATGATTCCCTCACCATAAGCAGAATCAAAATAGTAATCCTTAGAATAAGCTTCCTGTCCTGCTAATGCAGAAAAATTATGTAATCCGAAGCTTTGCTCCCATGTCAAGATATTATTGAAGGTCATGGATTTGGTATCTCCATTGTTTCTTGTCGCATTACCACCATTGGTGATTACAGTGATCCCGTAAGGTGCCTGTTGAGACGCATCATGAATTGCAGAACCATAACCAAAGAACTTATAGATATTGTTATCTAGACCTAATGAAGTTTTGAACTTTAAGTTATATGGTAGAGTGAAATCAGCATAAAATCTTGATGAAATCATGCTACGCATATTGTTGTTGAAGGATTCATCATTAGGATTATCCCAATAATCACCACCGTTGTTCAATACCTGGATTCCAAAGAAGTTGTTGGTATAAGTACCATAATCAAACATTCTTTCTCCAGTCTTCTGCGAATAAACCCAATCTGTATTATCTACATTTCTTAACCAAGGAGATTGGAGGGTATTGGTAAATACCAATGCACGGGATGCTCCGGAAAGATTTTGTCTGGACCCAGAATAGGATACATTTCCACCAATCTGTAACCAATCTGTAATTTGAGAACTTACATTGGCTCTAAAGTTATGACGTTTAAAATATTGACGACTCGCATAACCATTATCATCCAAATAACCTGCAGACAAGAAGTAATTGGTTTTACCTTCATTGGCTGTACCACTTAAATCTACCGTATAATCTTGTCTTAGTTTTCTAGAAAATACAGCACCATAAAAGTCATAATCGCTTTCATTCCAGATCATTTTCAGATCAGGGTTTACATAGGAATTTCCTTTACCATCATGAAGGACATAGTCTTCATTGATATGTTGGAATGGCGAAACATAGGAGTTTTTACCATCCGTTGTTTTCACCGCTTTCAGAAGTTTCCCTAAAAGGTTTGCAGATGCCCAGTCTCCAGCAGCTTGTTCGCTCAAGCCATATTTGTAGAATTGGTCATTGTACATTCCTTCCCAGGTATTCAGTAATTGTTCATATGGATTTGCTTTGGTCGGGTTAACCACTGCATTATCGGAAGTCCCCCAGTTAGAACGAAAGTTAATCTGAGGTTTATTTGATTTTCCTCTTTTCGTGGTAATCACAATTACCCCATTTGCAGCCCTAGAACCATACAGTGAAGATGCTGCTGCATCTTTCAATACCGTAATAGACTCGATATCATTTTGGCCAATAGAGTTCAATTGTCCATCATAAGGCATACCATCCACAACATATAGCGGATTGGAAGCACCAGACATAGATGAAATACCACGGATCTGTATGCGAGAATCACCACCTGGGTTACCTTCATTATTTGTTACATTTACCCCTGCACTTGCCCCTTGCAAAGCTTCGGCAAAGCCTGTACCTGAAATCTTTTCTATCTGATCTGATTTTACAACCGATGCTGATCCGGTAAAAGTTGACTTCTTGGTGGTACCATAGGCAACAACTACTACTTCATCTAAATCAGATACTGTCGACTCCAATGTGATATTCAAGGTTGTCTCATTGTTAACCACGACCTCTTGCGTTCGGTAGCCGATATAACTGATCACTAAAGTAGATCCTGGTTTAACATCTGAAAGGCTGAAATGACCTTTATCATCAGAAAATGAAGAAATACCTTTCCCCTTTACAGTGATTGATGCCCCAGCTATAGGTCCATTTGCATCACTGATAGTACCTTCGAGTTTAGACTGCTGCCAAAAGGAAGCCTTATTAAGGTTACTGGCATATGAATTTCCAGCATTTCCCAAGGTGGCAGCTAAAATCAAGTACTTGATTAAAGCAGTTTTGTTTGTCATTGAAATAAAGTGTTAGGTTGAATTTTCTTATTCGAGTGCAAACATATTAAAATTTCTGACTTTTTAGCATGATTTTGTAATTAATATTGAGTTATTGTTATCATATCTTTAAATTTCAAGACCTTTTAGCTCATTTTTTCTATTGCTAAACAGCAATTTATACAAATAATGATATTGATTACAATTTTTAGATTGTAAAATGAGATAAATTGCGATTCAATAAGTTTTAGCAAACAACATTCCTTTCTATTTCAATAAAAATTAAAAATTATTCAATATCTTTAAGAGAATCAGCAATCTATCATTTTACTAAACTTCATAAACCTCTATCTGCATGGAAAAAAATCTTATGAAAATTGAAAGTGAAAAGGCTCAGATAAAAAAAGTAGACCTGTCTGAAAAATAGCTGGAATCAGTTCCTGAAATTCTTAAGGAATGCCTATTGGTGGAGGAAATAAATCTAGGCGGAAATCAGATTTACGAACTCCCAGATTGGCTGTTTGAGCTTCGGAACCTGAAGAAATTAAAAATTAGTTTAAATGATCTAGAGGATGTTCCAGCTGCAATTGCAAAAGCTACACAGCTTGAAGAATTAGCTTTTGATTCCCCAGTCAAAAAACCTCTCCCTAAGGAATTGGGAAGTCTGACCAAGCTGAAAAAGCTGGTCGTCCATGAAAAGATTTATGGCTTTCCAAAAGAGCTCTTCGAATTGAAAAACTTGGAGGAAATTGAATTAAATGCCCCATTAATCAAAACCATTCCTGAGGATTTTAAATCTTTACCCAAATTGAAATCCTTTACTTTAATGCAATTAGGGTTTTCTGAAAAACAAGTTGTCTTAGACGTAGAAAATATATTGGAGAGACTTTCAAAATCTTCTTGCTTGGAACGATTAAACTTGTCGGACAGCATGATCAAGGCTATTCCTGAAACCATAACCTCCTTAACAGGCTTGAAGGAACTCATATTGAGTACTAATCAAATCTCAACTCTTCCAGAGCAATTGTTCGAACTGAAAGAATTAAGGGTGTTAGATTTATCAATGAATAAAATCAAAGAGGTTCCAAAAGGGTTCGAAAAGTTGGAGAAACTACAAACCTTGCTGTTAAACGCCAATTACAGTCCGAAAATACAATTGCAGAACCTATTCAAACATAGCTTGAAAAACCTACAGAAACTAGATATTTCAAGTTGCGAAACGAAGATAGATATCCCTGAAACCATTATTGAGTTCAGTTCTTTAAAAGAATTAGACTTGGATAATAACCAGATTAAACATCTTCCAGATGCAATATTGAACATCGCCCTCTTCAATGGGTACGAAATCTAATCCGAGCTTGTATGAAATCAATTTTACTGAGCATTTATTAAATAGCGTTGTCCAAGATGGTAGAGTTATTATAATTGTACCACAATCGTCGATGACGGGAAAGAGAAAAGAAGAACGAGCTTCGAAAATCAACATATTAAAACATCATACTCTAGAGGGGGTTATCACCCTAAACAAAAACACTTTTTATAGTGTTGGTACGAATCCATGTATGGCAGTTTTTACTGCAGGCGTACCACACCATATTGATAAAAAAGTGAAGTTCATAAATTTTGAAGATGATGGATTTGAAGTACAAAAGCATCGTGGATTAGTTGAGACTATAAAGGCTAAAGATAAGAGGCAACATTTGTTAGATGTCTGGTTTAATCGAATTGAATCGCCGACTAAGTTTTGTGTCAATACCACTGTAGAGGCAAGTGACGAATGGCTTCATTCGTTCTATTACTTTAATGACGAAATTCCTAAACAAGAAGATTTTAAAAAAAACATAGGTGAGTATTTGACATTTTAATTTAGTATGGTTATGCAAGGACGTCAATATCTATTTAAAGATGGTGAAGAATAGTTTAGAAACCCTTAATTGGAGTGTTTTCAGTATTGGAAGATTATTAGGAACCAAAAGCAACGAAAAGTGGCATTGACAAAAATAAATTGGTAAATGTTATTGGCAATATCCCGTACATTACAAGAACAGAAACATTAAATGGTATAGGCAGCTTCATTGGTGAACAGTCTGAAAAGTATGAACTTGAGGAAGGCAATACAATTACTATTGGTTTGGATACACAAACTGTTTTCTACCAAAGGTCAAAATTCTATACCGGTCAAAATATTCAAATACTAAGTTTTAAAGGGATAAATATATATACATCCTTATTCATTATTCCTTCATTGAAAATTCAGTTATTAAAATTTAACTGGGGGGGGGAAATGGTGCGACATTAGGAAGGTTGAACAAAACAAATCTCCTTCTTCCTAGTATTGAGGGTAAAGAATCTGATTATGCTTTGATGGAGGCATACATAAAAGCTATTTATAGAAATAAAGAAGAAACGTATCAAAACTACATCAAAGATAGAATAGAAAATTTCATGATTACTCCAAAGCCTGTGGCTTTATCAGATAAAAAATGGAAATCTTACTTTATAGAAGACGTTTTTAATATAAAATCTGGTACTAGATTAACCAAGTCCCAATGGAAAATGGGAACGCACCTTTTGTCGTAGCTAGTGATTCAAATAACGGCGTTACAATGTTTGTTAATAATGAAAACTCTAGTCGAGATAGGAATGTTTTAGGAGTCAATTATAACGGAAGTGTTGTAGAGAATTTTTACAATCCTTACGATGCGTTATTTTCATACGACGTTAAAAGAATATCATTTAAAACTATCGAAGGAAATAAGTACCATTTCTTGTTCATTAAAAGCATAATTCTACAACAAAAATCAAAGTACGAATATGGATTTAAATTTAATGAAGAGAGAATGAAAAGACAGCTACTCCTTATGCCAACCAATTCCAACGGTGAGCCAGATTATACATATATGGAGCATTACATGAAATATTTAGAATATCAAAAGCTTAGTCAATATCTACATTCGAAAGGCCTAAACGCGAAAAACTATTAAAATTTTAGTGCAGATAGGGGATAAGATGTTCATAATATATTATAGAAGGTACAAATAAATGATCGTAACATTTTAAGCGATGGCTAAAGAAAAACACTTTTCGTTGAGGAATTCGACCCTTATTTCCTGAAAAAATAAAATCCTTTATCAAGCTAAATTTATCCTATATGCACTTTGATCTAAATCTTTGTAAGATTATTAGCGAGATTTAATGCTAACAATAACGGGAAAAATTTAATATAGTTTAATATTAATCAGGTAGCCTTTCTTAGAAATACAAAAATGGAAATGGTCACGACACATCACTATGTTTTAAGTTTCGTCAGTATTGTGCAGCTACTATAGAAAATTGTTAAAACTTAAGTCGAAGTATTCGTCTCACAAAACGAACCTAATTTTTTAAAAATTTAAATTTTAAATGGCGTAGAATTATAGAAATATTTTAGGAATAGTTCCTTTTTAAAATTTAACGAGTTTCATCCTCTTAAATCGATAGCACATCCTTTTTTATTTTCTCAACTAATTCTCCAATTTTATAATCAGTTGATAATTTACAATCTTCCCTTAAAATGTATAAATTGTAAATTTTTATCTCTAGTTTATTTATTAAACAAATGACAAAAATATCTGTATTTAAGGGTATGCCCATTTCCATTTGAATATTATGATCGGATTTACGATGATGTATATTATATAAATTTGTCAAGTCTTTTAACGAATCCTCAAGTTTGCATTGTATATAAGATTTTATTGACATTGAAGAAAAGTTGATATGTGTTAGCTGTGATTTAAAGCTTAATTAATTTTTATAATTAAGATTAATTAAAGAAATCATGTCGTAATATTATTATAAATTTTTATCAAAAATAATATTCCTGACCAAGTTTAAAATTATCGATTTATCTTATAAAAACTAAATATTAAAGTTAAATAATCTGATTATTGAAATTGATGTTTTATCAAATAAAATTTTGATAATTTCTTTTCTTGACCTACTTTCGGCAATGGTCCTGAGATAATGGGAACCATCGAAAAATGATTAACAAATGATCCTAATAGTTGACGATAAACCCGAAAACATCTTTTCGCTGGAAAAAACCCTTCAAGCAAAAGGTTTTCGGACCGATTCTGCCCTTGCGGGAGAAGAGGCCCTGAAAAAATGCCTCAAGAACGAATATGCCCTGATCATCCTTGATGTACAGATGCCCGAAATGGACGGATATGAAGTTGCGGAATTTCTTTCGTCGACAAAAAAAACCAAGGATATTCCAATAATTTTCCTGTCTGCTGTCAACCGTGAAAAGAAGTATATCACAAAGGGCTACGATTCCGGAGGCATCGATTACATTACCAAGCCGGTGGACCCAGACATCCTTTTGCTAAAAGTAAAGACCTTCTATCGGCTCTACGAACAGACCGCAGCCCTGTATAAAATGCAGGAAGAGCTGCAACGAGAAGTCGAATGGCGCAAATCTTCTCAAAAGGAGCTCTCCTCAAAATTTAAGGAGCTGAACACGACTTTAGAATCATTGCCCCAGATTGCCTTCACCACTGATTCCAGCGGGAATGTTGATTTCGTAAATGAGCAGTGGCTTCGGTATTCTCATGATAAGACCACATGGCCGGATCTCCATCCCGAAGATGGACAGATATTTGAGAAATGGAAGCTCCAATTGGAAGACAAACTCCCATTGGAGGCTGAATTGAGGCTTCGCGAAAAACATTCTGAGAATTACCGATACCATCTCCTAAAGATTGTGCCCGTAGCTCAGGGGTCAGGTGGACACAGATGGGTGGGTACCATGACCGATATAGATGAGCGAAAGCAATTAGAAAATAAAAAAGATGAATTCTTGAGTGTTGCGAGCCATGAGCTCAAGACCCCTTTGACCAGTATCAAGGCCTTTGCAGAAATATCGCTGCGCTCAATGAAGGACATAAAGGACCATCGTGCTTACAGTTATCTCTGCAAGGTTAAGGACCAGGCCGAAAAGCTCCATACATTGGTTGAGGACCTACTGGACATATCCCGGTTGGAAAACGGGGGGATGAAACTCACACTCCAGGAAATTGATATCGAGACTGTCATCCAACAGGCTGTTGATTCGGCATTGATAGAACATCAAGCGGCGGAAATGAGAATAGAGCGGACAGGTACAAAGATAGATAGGCGGATTTTGGCGGATCCCCTAAGATTGGAGCAGGTCCTTTCAAACTACCTCAGCAATGCCATAAAATATGCTCCCGGTTCCCGAACGGTCCGCATCCACACCTATGTTGAGAAAAATTTCCTGTCCGTAGAGGTCTCCGATAACGGTATAGGGATCCCAGAACACAAAATACCTTTCGTGTTTGATAAGTTCTATAGGGTTCAAGAAGCATCAGCAAAGTTCCAGGGACTGGGCCTCGGACTGCACATATGTAAAGAGATCATTACCCTCCACGGTGGGACCTGTGGGGTCACGAGCAAGCTCGGGGCAGGTTCGACATTTTATTTTACCCTACCAATCAATAAATAATGGCACAAAATGTATTAAGGAACCTCCAGATAGGCTTTGGTTTTTCCATGGCCATCCTTTTGGCCTCATCAGCGGTGATGTTCTTCTCGTTCCGCAATCAGCGGGAGAACAAAGCCCTTATGGATCAGTCCCAACGGACCATACTCAATTCACAGTTGATCTTGATCGACCTGCAGAATGCTGAAACCGGACAGAGGGGCTATCTCTTGACAGGTCAGGAAAAGTTCCTGGCTCCTTACAGGGACAGCCAGAGAGATCTCCCACAGCACCTCAGTGGTCTTGTGAATGGAAATCTGAGCTCCGAGCAATTGGCCCGGACCCAACAGCTAGGCCGTTTGGCCAGAGAAAGGATTGAAGTACTTGACGAACTCATAGGACAGCGACTGAGGTCGGCCGACCTTTCCCCCGGCCTGTTGGACAGGGGAAAATCGATCATGGATTCATGTAGGAACCTGATAAGCGAGATTCAGCATGAGGAAGAGACCCGGGCGGAAAAACGTTCCCAACACCTCGATAACTCCACTTTTAGAACAAATATCCTTTTTGCCTTTGCCTCCTTGATGTCCTTGGTCATCACTGCCATCCTGTTCTGGAAACTTCGAGGAGACTACAAAAGGCGGGCAGAACTACAGCAGGAATTGCTAGATAAGGACCGTGACATAAAACATAGATTGAACCTTATCAGAGGGATCGCCCGACAGATTACCCAGGGAAACTATTCTGTGATCATAGATGATACGAAAAAGGATGACCTTGGCAACATTGCGGAGAGTCTTCGCATAATGACCAAGTCATTGAAGAAGAACTTTGATGAGCTACAATGGAACGATTGGCGGAAAAATGGCATGGCCCAGCTGAACTCTGGATTGATGGGGAACCCCGATCTTGCAGAAATTGCGAAGTACAGCATGGAATTCATCACCGACTTCATGGATCTGGAGAACGGAGCAATTTTCATGGTCCAAGGGGGATCCTTCAAGGTCATGCATACCGTGGGGCTACATAGCCTTCCTTTCTCAGAGCTTCCTCTAACGGAGGGGATCTTCGCAGAGGTACACAGGACCAAACGCCAAAGGGTCATCAGGGACCTATGTCCCGATGAATTCAAGCTCTCGTTTGCACAGGGGGAGATATCAATTAACCAGATAGCGTTGTTACCCATTGTCTACCAGCAGGAATGCATGGGAATCATCGAAGTCGGGTCTCGAGGAGAGCTTAGCCAAGAAAAGCTCGATGTTATTTCCGACTTCTGTGAAATCATCGGGATTTCCCTGGTCGCGGCACAGAGCCGGCGCAGGGTACAACAGCTATTGGAAGAAACGCAGACCCAGACCGAAGAGTTGCAGGTCCAGCATGCAGAACTGGAGACCCTCAATAGCGAGCTGGAAGCACAGGCCGGTAAGCTCAGGATCTCAGAAGAGGAGCTAAGGTCGCAACAGGATGAACTGCTTATCTCCAACGAGGAACTCGAGAAAAGATCGCATCTTTTAGAAGAAACCAACCAGGTGATCGTCGCACGGAACAAGGAAATACAGGAAAAGGCGGAAGCCCTAGCGCTGAGCACCAAATACAAATCTGAGTTCCTTGCCAATATGTCACATGAACTGCGGACACCTCTTAACTCTATCCTTTTGCTTTCACGTGTGCTCACTGAGAACATTGAAGGCAACCTTAACCATGAACAGGTGGAATCAGCCCAGGTCATCTGGTCATCCGGTACGGGACTGCTTAACCTGATAGACGAAATACTGGACCTTTCCAAGATTGAGGCAGGTAAGATGGACGTAGAGCTCGAGGAATTTAGGTTGGCCGACCTCATTTTGGAGCTTCAGCAGATGTTCCGCCCCCTAACCAAGGAAAAGGACCTGAACCTCCGGATCGAGAACACCCTGCCGGAGGATTTTAACTTAAAAAGCGACCGCCTAAGGTTGGAACAGGTCCTAAGAAACCTGCTCTCCAACGCCACCAAGTTCACAGAAAAGGGATACATAACCCTCAGCGTAGAGCTTATCGATGGAAAGGAACCTTCTGTCCTGTTCCATGTCAGAGATACCGGGATCGGGATTCCCCAAGAAAAACAAAAACTGATATTCGAGGCCTTCCAGCAGGCGGACGGATCTACCAGGAGGCAGTACGGTGGAACCGGCCTAGGACTTTCGATCAGCAGGGAAATCGCACGATTGCTGCACGGGGAACTTACCGTCGAAAGCACCCCGGGCAAGGGAAGCTGTTTTACACTCTCGCTGCACGGGGAACTTACCGTCGAAAGCACCCCGGGCAAGGGAAGCTGTTTTACACTCTCGCTGCCCATGGATTTTTTAGACAGAGGCGGGATTGGTGTGCAACAGGAGCAGCCCATCGGTCCCATTGTGCAGGCAGTTGGTGCACAGGTTGTTGGTCAAGAGACCTTTTTCCCGCAATTCATTGCCGATGACCGAGGGGACATTGTACCGGGGGACAGGACCCTATTGATCGTAGAGGACGATGAAGCGTTCGCCAAGCTGATACTGCAATATGCAAGAAGGTCTGGCTACAAGGCAATAGCTATCGGCAGGGGTGACCACGCCATTGAAGCAGCTCTGAGGTTTTCCCCCCGGGCAATCCTCCTGGACATCGTCCTGCCCCATATGGACGGATGGCAAGTTCTTGAAGGGTTGAAGTCGAACCCGGATACCCGCCATATACCTGTCCATATGATGTCGGCAGAACACGCCAAGAAAAGCGAGAGCATTCGTAGGGGCGCCATCGATTTTATCAGGAAACCTTTCCAAAAACAGGGTTTCCAGGAGATTTTCTCCAAAATAGATATGGCCCTGAGAAAGGGTTCCAAAAAGGTTTTGATTGTCGAGGAAAATCCTAAGCATGCCGAAGCCTTGTCCTCCTACCTTGAGAGCTTTGACATATCCACAGAGGTGAGGTCTTCCCTTGACCATGGCGTTAAGGCCCTTAAATCAGGGAACGTTGAATGTGTAATCCTGGATATGGGAATCCCGGACCAAGGTGCATATGAGATATTGGAAACCATAAAGGGGCAGGCTGGGCTAGAAGACCTTCCGATAATCGTCTTTACGGGAAAGAGCCTCTCTGGCCAGGAAGAGATGCGCATTAAGGAATATGCGGACTCGATTGTCCTGAAAACGGCCCATTCCTTCCAGAGGATCCTGGACGAGGTGAGCCTGTTCCTTCATTTGGTTGACCACAAGTCTTCAGGGATCCCTCCGCAAGTGAATCCTAAAGGTAACCGACTGTCCGAAATCTTGGAAGGCAGGAAGGTCCTGATTGCCGACGATGATATCCGCAACATCTTTTCGATATCTAGGGCACTTGAAAAATTCAATATGGAAATCTATTCAGCCATCGATGGTGTTGAAGCTTTCCAGATCCTTGAAAGTCATCCCGATATAGACATCGTGCTGATGGATATAATGATGCCAAAGATGGATGGTTTTCAGGCCATCGAAAAGATACGTTCCGTGGAAACGTTCAGCAAACTCCCCATAATCGCAGTCACGGCAAAAGCGATGATGGGGGACCGTGACCGGTGCATGAAGGCAGGAGCCTCAGATTATATCTCTAAACCCGTTGATGTGGACCAATTGGTCTCCTTACTAAGAGTGTGGCTTTTTAACCGTTAAAACTTAGAAAAAGATGAGCATATTGATTATTGATGATGACAGACGGAATATTTTCGCCCTTAAGACCGCGCTTAGATCTAGGGGCTACGATGCCAAGGGCGTCATTACCGCCCAGGAGGGACTTGACATCCTAGAAGGGGGAAGCGGGATAAGCGTAGTGCTGCTGGACATGATGATGCCGGAATTTGATGGATTCCAGTTTTTGAAGCACATCAGGGTTTCCCTTGGGAAGGATTATCCTCCCGTTATTGCCGTGACCGCAAAGGCCATGAGGGGGGACAGGGAGAGATGTCTCAGCGCGGGAGCTGATGGATATGTATCCAAGCCAGTTGATATTGATCTCCTGTTGACCGAGATCCGGGGATTAGTAAAAGGCTGAGAAATGGAAATCGGATCCCATTTAGATATGTTCCTGGCCAGGTTACTCGAGGAATTCGGGTATGATTTCACCGGTTATAGCCTGGACTCCCTTCAAAGAAGGATTGTGCGGATAATGTCCCTATGGAAGGTTACCGATCTGGGAGGACTCCTAGACAAGATGATCATGGATCCCTCGTTGGCAGGAAGCTTTGTGCAACAGGTCACCGTTCCCCTGACCTCCATGTTCCGAGATCCCTCATTTTTCCTCAACCTCCGCCAGAGGGTAATCCCTTACCTGAGTACCTACCCCCTGATCCGGGTCTGGATAGCGGGTTGCTCCACGGGTGAAGAAGCATATTCAATGGCCATACTGCTAAAGGAGGCAGGACTGATTGAACGGTCCCTAATTTACGCAACCGACCTAAACCCGGTCTCTGTAGAGATTGCCGGCCAAGGCCTTGTTCCCTTGGAGAACCTTGGGGAGTATACTGAAAATTATTTCAGTTCGGGCGGTACAGGGGAACTATCGGACTATTTTTCTTCTAGGCAGGGCAAATTTCGGTTTAGCGATGAGCTCCGCTCCCGTATGGTGTTCTCTACCCATAACCTTGCCGGTGATTCCTCCTTCAATAGCTTTCAGCTGATCCTGTGCCGGAACGTTCTGATCTATTTTAGGCGATCCCTTCAGGGATCGGTTCTGGAACTCTTCGACACAAGCTTGGAAAATGCCGGGTTCCTAGGCCTGGGTCCTAAGGAAACCCTCCTGTTTTCCTCTCTGAGGGGCAGGTTCCAACAGATTGGTGACCAAAAAATCTGGCAGAAAATAAATTAATGTTTCAAAATTTGGGGAGATTTGATATTTTCGCATAATACAATGGAAAACAAAAAGATACTTATTTTCGATGACGATAGGCACGTGCTTGAGATATTTACTATCGTATTGGAGGACATGGGGCATATAGTCGATCAATCGCGGACGTCGCACGACGTGTTGGAGAAAGTGAGCAGTTTTAAGCCTGACCTGATCTTTATGGACAACTGGATTCCGGATATCGGAGGGGTGGCGGCTACGCAGATGCTGAAATCCAGCCCACTTTATCGAGATATCCCGGTAATCTTGGTCTCAGCGAACAGTGACATAGAATTTTTAGCCGGTCAGGCAAAAGCAAATTATTTCCTTTCCAAACCTTTTGACTTGGTCAGCCTGGAGGGCATAGTAAATAAGATCCTCCAGCCATAGGAAACAATCTCCACTATCAAAAACCATTAATTTAATCTCCACTAATATTTAACGGGTTTCTCATGTTGCTCTGAAATTTTTAGTATCTTTATAGGATAATAATTGTTTGGTTAGTAGGGGCTTGGGTCGTCGATTCAAGCCTTCCTTCTTTTATAAGGACGTTTTAAGGAGGACATATATCATAATCAGTATGAAAAGAACAGTTAAAAAGGTATAGGAATAGAAAAAATATCTCATTCCTCTATCTTCCTGGTCTATTTCATATCCTGCCTCCCACAGGTATTCCTTAAGTTTCCGGATGAGATCTCTCATATTTCAGTCTGCCACATATTTTTAAATCTATAAAAAAGGTTTGTTCATTGGTTATTGTTCAGCTTGGCCCAACATCTATATAAATATAAACATCACAATCCGGTTTCGAAATATTTAACAGGACTATGGATTTTTTAAGCAGATATATTAAAAGAGGATTTGTAATTTAAAAAATGCATTTACATCTAACTTTTCCATACCGTTTATGTTTATGGTTAGTCCCAGTAGCTATGGGACGATAATGTTAGCACTTGGCTACTATCAAATTAATATATAACAATTCCATGGACAAAAATAACATACAGCAAAATATTGCGATTGTAGGAGGCGGACCAGCAGCACTTTTTATGGTCAAGCACATTGTTGAACGCAAAATTACCCTTCAAAAGCTTACCATTTTCGAAAGGTTCGATAGATTGGGGGTGGGTATGCCCTACGGCAAAATGGGGGCAGGAAAGGAACACCTGGCCAATGTTTCTGCAAATGAACTTCCTTTACTTGCAGAAGATTTTGAATCATACGTTCAAAGATTTCCGCCAGAGGGATATGCATCTTTCTGTCAACGAAAAAAAATAAATCCCTACGAAGTGATCCCTAGGAGGTTATTGGGTGATTATCTGGAATATTCTTTCCATAGCTATATCGGAATAGCTAGGTCCCTGGGGATTACCATAGATATACGTTTGGATACCTGTGTGGAGGACATTATTCCCGGCGATGGAGGAGAACCATTCAGGATTCTGACATCCCAGGGCACCACCCATGCGGACGTTGTGATCCTGTGCACTGGCCATTTATGGCCCCTTAAAAATGAAGGAAGGATCAATTCGTGGTACGATTCTCCCTATCCTCCCTCAAAGCTATCTTTGAATGCAAATTTCCCAGTAGCGATCCGGGGGGCGTCGTTAACGGCAGTTGATGCCATAAAAACTTTGGCCAGGTCAAACGGAAAATTCAGGGAAAGACCTGAAGGCGGTTATGATTTCATATTGAACGAAGACAGCAGCGGTTTTCGGATCGACCTATTTTCCACCAGAGGGTTCCTTCCCGCCCTAAGGTTCCATTCGGAGGATAAGGCATTTTCCAGTGAGTGGACAATGGGTTTGGACGAAATCAATGAATATAAAGCGAAAAATGGGGGCTTCGTGGATCTCGACCACGTATTTGAGAGAAACTTCCTGATCCCTCTCAGTCAGAGGGACCCCGATTTTTACTCCAGGGTGAAAGATCTGGGAATTGAAGAATTTACCGAGAGAATGCTGCAAATCCGGGAAGAGATCGATGCCATAAAGCTATTTATGGCCGAATTCAGGGAAGCTGAAAAGTCAATAAAGCGGCAGCAGTCCATAAGTTGGAAGGAAGCTCTGTCTGCCTTTAGCTATGCCATCAACTACCCGGCAAAACATCTCAGCGCCGAAGATATGGTCCGGCACAAAAAAGTGCTTATGCCGCTCATTTCAATTGTTATTGCGTCCCTGCCCCAAGCTTCCTACCATGAGATGATTGCTCTATATGAACAGGATCTCCTTCGTAACTACGCCGTTGGTGAGGAAAGCGAGTTCGTTCCCAATGCAACAGGTTCAGGATGTAAAGTAACGTTCGTAGATGACGAAGGGGACAGATTTGAAGAAAACTATGAGATTTTTGTAGATGCCATTGGGCAGAGGCCCATGCACTTCAACGACCTTCCTTTTGACGGGCTTAAGACGGGTAAGGTCACTTCCGGATTCCTATTTTTCAAGGATGAGGAAAATGCAAAAAAACATGTTGAAAACGATGCAGCCAATGTGTACAGAGATGACATGGGCAAATATTTCATGAAAGTGACGGGACTGGCCATAAATGATAACTTTCAGGCACTGGACAGGTTCGGGGCAGTCAATCCCTCACTCTTCATTATGGCAGTGCCATTTATCAGTGGGGTAAACCCAGATTTTTCTGGCCTGGATTTCTGCGATACAGCGGCTGAGAGAATTGCCAATATGTTGGGGAATAACGATATGGATTGAATATTATAGGGCTGACCCATGCATTTCGGAGTTAAGGGGACGTCTCTCTCTTTCAGGAAATCAAAGAGTGATAATTGATCAAGTCTAAAAGCCTATTGTAGAATTCGCACTAATTGTGAACCTTTTATATTTTAAAGGGTTCAATTTTAAGAAACCGGTACTAGAGAGTGTTTCGTTATTTTATTATTATAAACCACTGTATCAAAACAGTTTAACATTTAAGTAATTTATCATGAAAAGAAATAATTCAAGCAGCCGCTCAAGAGGAGGGCCTCTGACAATAACGAACATTCATTAGAAAACATTTACCAATTAGGGTACAGTCATGGATTCCGCGACGCATCCAATGATGAAGATTATGATGATGAGTTCGACGAAGAAGAATATGATGACTATGAGGACGAGGATTACGATAACGAGGATGAAGACTACGATGAGGATGATTATGATGATTATGATGAGGATGATGAATACTCTTCGGACGGCAGATCATCAAACCGACGCCGCGATAGCGATGGAAGGTTTACTTCATCCAGCTCTGGTTCCAGAAAAGGTAGCGCTTCGGGACGAAGGTCAAGTGGTTCACGCCGCGGATCTACCAGCTCGGCACGCGGATCGAATAATTCCGGGGGGTGGCTCAAATAGCTCAGGAAGAGGAAGATCAGGAACTCACTTTTATTGCAGAGAACCATATCAATCCCGAAGCTGAAAAAGAGGATTAAACCTAATTTTAAAACATATCCATAATCTCTAATTCTCAAAAACGTCCATAAAAATGGACGTTTTTTATTCTTTATCTATTTTTGCAATTTTGCTGTTGCACTCAGATCAGAAATAGAGCCACCTATTTTCTGCCATTCGAGAACAGCATTATAAAAAACTGTGATCAATTGGCACTGTTTTGAATTCCACTATCTTCCCTGGAACCATGTTCTTGGCCATTCTCTCCCAAGATGGCTAACAATAATAGATAATATCCCTTTTCCAGACCAAGTTCTTCTGCTGTTTTAAAATTTTCCATATATAGTTCCATTAGTTGATTTATTTTTGGATATTATTGCAAAGACCGTTCAACTTTATATTTTTTAAGGAATTTTCTTGAAAATATTTTATAACTGATAATTTTCGTGAGAAATAGACCAAATTATTTCTGTTTATCTTGTTTTAAAGAATTGGATAAAATCAGTAACCCAGAGCTCCTTGTCTACAATTTTTAATCAAATCATTCAATTCCATTTAATATTTTCACCGTAGAATGTTCTTTATCTATTTTAGTATTAAGACACTAATCCTAAATCATTGTTTTATGGTAAACAATAATATGAACATCCTTGAATATGCGAGGGAAAAAGGGTTTGACGGGTATCCCGACACGACCAGTATACAAAGCTGGTTGAGAAATAAGGGAGTGATTGTATTGGTAACACTCCGAGAAGTTGATGAGGGGGACTTTAGGTTTTCCTATCAGGTGTTTGAACCTTCATCAATCTATTATCACCATCCCCCCCTGAGCTCCACAGTTTATTGGAATATGTATGAAGAGGCTCTAGATCATGGGTTAAACCATGGTCTCAGCTATGTTTGATCGGTGCCGTGAGTTTACTCATTATAACAAATTATTCAGATTTTTTACGGGATAAAAACAATGATGATCTATCTAACACCCTTTCAATAGCATCAAGAGCTTTTTTTGGACAATTGTATCCTTCTCCTTCTTTGCAATGTTTGCATACCTTCTCATCCAGCCGTCAAGACTGCCCTCTTCAAACCTTTTTAAGATAACTGGACAGATGTAGTTTTTGCGTGCCACAGATGGTGTGTTTCCCAAAATGTGCGCGACGGAACTGACAAGTTCTCTGCAGCTTTTGTTTCGGTTCTTAGTGTTGCCGGGATAGGTTTCCAAAAGATGACCCAAAGCCAAAAAGCATGCGTTCCACGTTCTTATGGTTTTACTGGTAACATTCCCACCATATATTTCAGAAAGATAGCTGTTTAGATGGCAAGGCTTTATGGCTCTTTTAACATTCTGTTCGTCCAAGTATTGGAGAAACTGTTTTCCCGAGAGTTGCAATATCTTCTCAATCTTATCATACAGCCTTTTCTTACTAAATGCTTTCTCCTGCTTTACACCTTTTTTCCCCCTATATCTTAATATTACCTTTCCTTGCTGTAATTTAACATGTTTATTCTGGAGCGTGGTGAGACCAAAGGAACCATTGGAATTTCTATATATGGTATTTCCTGGACGTATGGAGGTGTGCTGGATGATCATGATTGCCAGAGCACAGACATATCTCTGGTCACACAGGTCCCTTTTGATATCCTTCTCCAACTGTTTTTTCAATACTGGTAGGCTCTTTCCAAAGTGATATAGTCTGCTGAACTTATCCTGGTCCTGGAAAGCTGTCCAACGGGGATGGTAGATATATTGCTTACGTTGCCTAATATCCAAGCCCGTGGCCTGGATGTGTCCATTTCTATTCGGGCATATCCATACATTGGTCCAATTTGGAGGGATTACCAAGGAATGGATCCGAGATAGGACCGATGGATCCACAATCCTCACGTTTTTTTGGTCGTAGTATTCAAATACCTCACCGTTTTGTATCCTAGAGATGCCCTTTGAATTGCAGTTTACATATTTAAAAGGTTTCTTTGCTTCCATACCTTGTCATTGAATTATTCCTATACCCTTAATCTGTTTCGAATGTATTTTGTTTTAGCATATATAATTTAAAGATCAAATTATGCTAGAGCTGTGCTGCCGTCATTAATTTAGTACGTCCTGTTCCCTTCCAGTGGGTGAAGTGCAGCTTTATTTTTATTTTTGCCCATTCCTGGTGTATTTTCAGGTGTAAGGTTCATTGCTTTGTTCGTGAATGTCGATCCACCTTTTAGCGGGTATTTTCTCTCTTTTTCCGTCAGATATGTTGCCTAGAACAGCTCGGGAATCAATTCGTTTGATAAATTTAAGTTTAAAAATGATATTTCAGAATGTTATAAATGGGGACATCGATCTAGGCGCTTATTTTCTTTTCTGCTTTGGCATTTTTTGGTTTAATGAAAATTGCGCGCAAGGCCTGTAAGATAGGATATTAAATTTAAATGCCAACCTAGAAGGTTGGCATTTAAAAATACCTATTTTACTAGATATATATTACTCGGCATTTGAATTTAAGTTCGTATCCGCAATGGCGGTTAATTTTTCATCGCATGACTTTTCTTCTTTTAATGTCTTCAAGAGCAACTTTAATGCATCCTTATGTTCAAGCGTTTTTGCGAAAGCCGCCAGCGTGCCATAAGTTGCAATCTCATAATGTTCTACTTTTTGGGAAGCGGCGATTATTCCCGCATCCCGCACAGCCCCAGATTCTGTCTCTGCCATAATACTTTTAGCTTCTTCTAATAGCCCGGCCATAGCATCACATTTCTCTGCCTTCGCTTTAATTCCGATCGATTCAAAAACTTCTTCCAGTCTACTGACATGTTCCTTGGTCTCTTCAAGATGAGAAGATATTGCTGTTTTCAGTTTTTGAGACGTAGCATTTTTTTCCATTTTAGGTAATGCTTTTACCAATTCCCTCTCAGCCCAATAAATATCCTTTAGGCCGTCCTCAAATAGCTCATTTAAATCTTTAGCCGCGCTTGGCTTTGCTTTAACTTTAGTTTCCTTAGGAGTAGATTTTGTTGTTGTTGCCATGATAATATTGTTAAGATTGTTTGGGGACTTAACAAACTAAGCTCATAATTGTTCTGAATTTCGGTATTTGTCCAAGCTTCTGTAGGGTTTAGATAAAAGTAGTGAAGATTTTATTCTGGAGATATAAATTTGGGCAGGAGATATTTTTATACAACAGACCTTCATGAGGGTATCTTGGAGGAGATCCTCCGCATCATTTTGTTCCTTGGTAAACTTGTTCGCATAGTGAAGCAAGGTGTCCGAATGAACCAACACTTCATTTTTTATAAAATCATTGTTCATTTTAAAAAGAGATTTAGTAGAAAACGGGTTTTAATTCCCCTTTGCACAAAGATGGTTTAGATTGAAATTGGACCAGAAACAAACCTCTCGTTAAATCTCCGGTCCAATAAAAATCTTATGGTTGTATGTACATGAAGTTGCAATGAGTGTGCCAAAGAAATTTCTGGACAGTTTTTTTATAGAACGCTGAAATCTCGCCATTGGGATTGAGACAATCACTAGCATATCAATGTTAAAATAGGATATGCTCTTATATCTGCAGGAGGAATAAAAATTCATACTTCAGACCCAATAAATTTCTCTGAAAAATCTTTTAAATATTTTATGTAATTCAAGACAAAATATTCGTTTTAACCCTAGAGACTCAAAACATTGGATCTATTAAAAAAACGTAATATTGTATTACCAATCAATAATAAATGAAGCTTAACAATGGTAAGTGATAAACTCCAAAATCTCTTTAATCAGCTGGAAGTTCCTGCCAAAACCATTCTTTTACAGGAAGGGGAAATCTCCAAAACTATGTTTTTTGTTAAGAAAGGATGTTTGCGGACTTGGGTCAATAATGATGGTAAGGATATTTCCACCCAGTTTTTTTTGAAGGCGATAAAGTTTCGTCCATTGAAAGCTTCCGTGCTGATCTACCGAGCCTCTATAGCATAGAAAGCCTAGATTCCTGCATTCTGCTGACGCTTTCACAAAAGGATTTTTTGGATGGGTTACAAAGTTTCCCCGAAATCAAAGAAGAAATACAGGAGCATCTATTCAAACGACTTTTACAATCTCAAAAAACTTTCTATTCCTACCTTAAAAACGTCCTGAGTAGCGCTACAGAGAGTTGATCGAAGAATATCCCCATATTATCCAACGTGTTCCGTAGCATTACGTCGCATCTTATCTTGGAATTACTTCGGTTTCTTTAAGCAGAATACCAAACAGACCATGAACCATTTCTCCTTTTGAGTTTTTAAAGGGTTGTTGGCAGCATGATGATAGAAAAATTCCTCCATGGAAAGGTCACTATACCTGATCACATATACCAGAGGATCATAAATTAAAATATTTTGATCAACAAGAATTTCATGGGTCAGCTATGTGCACATTGAATGTAATTGCTTAATGGAATTCATAGGTCCCCTCCTATGCAAGAGAAGTAATGATACTATCATTGGGGGCTTTAAATTTAGGGGGAATTTAAGAACGATAAAAACGATTAATAATATCAATATGGCTTCAGGGTCAGCTTTGCTTGATTACCATTACCCGCACCATATAACAGAACAACAGAACCAGAGGGCCTGATTTAATTACCTCTGGTTCTGTTTTTATAGTTTTTCCCTAATCATGTCTATAGTTACGTAGCTTTTTCTGGAGGATTTTCCTGGCCGTATGAATTCGGGTCTTTACCGTTCCTTCTGGTACCCCTAGATATTCAGCTATTTCATAATATTTGAACCCTTCATAATACATCATGAATGCATTATAGTATATTTCAGGAATTGTTTTCATGACGGTGTTTATTTCTTCACTCATTAAATTGCCTTCCGCTCTATCTCTACTGATCCGACTTTCTATATCCTTGGAATCCGTAATCCCATTTATATACTTGAGCTGATGAACTCTTCTTCGGCAATCATTAATGAATGTATTTCTCATAATAGTATAGATCCACCCCAATAGGTTGGTTCCAGTAACGTATTTCTTCTGATACTTCAGCACCTTGATCAATGTGTTCTGAAGAAGGTCTTCGGCATCATTATGATCCTGAGTGAATTTATTGGCGTATTGCAAAAGTGTTGGTGTATGCACCAATACCTCTTCTTTTATAAATCTATAATTCATCTTTAATAGGGCTTTTGTGAATAAATATTACTATTTAATTAACCCTTTGCGCAAAGGAAGATGTTTGATATAGTCTATCTGTACACCTCGCGTGTGGATAGGTTATATCTATATGTTAAGGTTGTATAATCGACAATATTCAATACCCGTGCCAATTAAATCCTCATCAATCTATCCATGATAAAAAGTATTTTACAGTTACTGGTATGCAACTAACAGCTAAATTGTGTTTTTTTAAGAATTACCAAAATAGCGGACTGTTTAATTTAATAGACATATAGTTTATTGAATTTAATACATGTAGCGGTTTAGCTACAAATGGGGTTGTAAATACGTCTGCATTTGAGTGGAGGACAAAAAATTACCTGTTATTTATTTAGCCTCTATCTTTTAAGTTCTTGTCAAATAGCCTGTTAATACTGTAGAACTATAACAATCAATCCAATAGGTGTTTTATAGAGGCAAGATTGTTTAAATTTAAGAAGACATAAACTATTTCTGTTGTGCCTTGTTTACATTTTGAACTTAAAAACAAAACATTATGGCAATTAATACAGCAAACGAGGACCAGGTAAGTAAAACTATTTTACTGTATGCTAGCATTTTCATTTCCGGAAGATCTTAATCAGTTTGCGCATAACATATTAAAGTTTTCAATCATACTTTGTCTCGATCCATCGGCAACCGGAGATCTCTAATTTAATAAGTTATTTTTCCCAACCCTTCTTTTGTGGCCTATCTCCTTCGGCAGATCACTACCGCCCTTCGGTTGCTTGCTGTTTACCGAATGATTTATATGGTGAATTTAAATATGTAAAATATTAGTATTTAATAGTTTAATCTAAGAAAAAAACAAAACATTACCATATTGGTAATGTTTTTCATATATTTGTATATGAGAATTATAGCGGTTAATACTTTAAAATTCTATATTAAAGATTTCCCAAAGTCGGAACAGCCATTATTGGCATGGTATGATGAATGTGAAAGTGCAGAATGGAATAATCCAAATGAATTAAAAGCCCAGTTTGGGAGTGCTTCTATACTTACCGATAAGAGAGTAGTCTTTAATATTCATGGTAATACTTATCGCTTAATTGTAGATATTGAGCATCGACTAAAAATAGTTTTTATTGTTTGGTTTGGAACTCATAAGGAATATGATAAAATAAACGCTAAAAAAATTGATTATGTTAAAGCCGATTAAATCTGAAAAACAGTACGAAAGTTATTTAGAAAGAATTTACGTCTTAATGCAGACAGATTTAAAAGCAGATTCTAAGGAATCTGATGAAGTAGAAATTCTTTCTATTCTGGTTAAAAACTATGAGGATACTCATTATGCCATAGAAAAACCAAATCCAATAGAGGCTATTAGATTTCGTTTAGACCAAATGGGTAAATCAGAGTCGTTTTTAAGTAAAATTCTAGGAGCTTCTAGAAAGTCTGAAATATTATCAGGAAAGAGAAAGTTAAATCTTCCACAGATTAGGAAATTAAGTAATGAACTGCATATTTCTGCTGATGTTTTAGTTCAAGAATACTAATCTCAAAAAACGAGAGAAAATAAAATTTCTATGCAATTGCAGAGCGTCTATCAAGAAGAAAGGCGACCATCCGTTGAAGGTCGCTCTTACCAAACCAATTATTAACCTTGGCCAAACGGCCCCGTAGTTATAGTAATCAAATGTAAAAAAAGGTAGAAATTTCAGCAAGTAATCCTTTAATTATGTTTCTCCCCTACCCTTCTTTTGCGTCCTGTCTCCTTCGGCAGACCATCCTTCGCTGTTTTTTCCGGCGTGATTTTCAATAAATGTTTTACTTTTTTTCGTTGATGAATTAAAATAACTTTTGTGTTTTGATTAAGTTGCAATAATTGTATACTTTAATATTATTAAAACACCTCTCCTTATGGCTGTATATTACGATACAAAAACTGGAAATGTCAGAAATTTTATTAAAAAGTTATTGGCTATGGCTAGTAATATGATAGCAATTAATATTAATGATATTAATGAAGGTGATGTGTTATTGCCAGGACATTTGATAACTTATACCACCGGTTCAGGATCAGTGTCAGTAACTACGCAGTATTTTATGGAAAGAAACTTTCAATCCGTATTATCTATATCAGCCTCAGGAAATAAAAACTGGGTAAAGAATTTTTCGGTGTCGGGTGACATTTTAGCTGAAAGATATGCTTTATTTTTAGTGCATAAATTTGAGATGACAGGTTTTGAGGAAGATGTCAAGAAGGTCTTAAAGGATATTTTTTCAATTGAAGAATGTCGTAGCAGGATCTTATAAACTAAATAAGAAATTAATAAATGGAGTCAAGAAGGTGTTATGCTTGTCTGACTCAATTTCTGACCTGGTTAAAGAACCTTCAAATTTCCAACAACCCAATTCCTGACTCGTTGAAGAACAAGATAAAAGTTGGTTTACCGAAAACGAAAGTTCTGATCTAAACGGATAATTCAATATTGACAATTGTCCCTTCTCCAGGCATGACGTCATAATCCAAAGCCCCTCTCATCAAATCTACTCGGTTTTGAATATTACTCAGTCCCATTCCTTTTGAGGCCTGAGCACGAGAAAGATCAAAACCTCTCCCATTATCTTCAACCGTTATAAGAATTTGATCTTCATTTTGTATACACTGAACCAAAATATGGTTGGCATTGGCATGCTTCAACGCATTGCTTAGCAACTCCTGAATGACACGATAGATATTCACCTGATAATGTTGATTCAATGCGGTATCAAGCCCTTCGGTTTTGAGTTCAATTTCCACATTAGGGTTGGATAATGCCGTACACAAGTCTTTCAATGCGACATTTAAGCCGCTACTCAATAGATTGGTCGGCATCATATTATGGGCAATGCGTCTTAATTCTACAATGGATTTATCCAATTGATCGACCGTTTGGTCTATTTCGGTTTCTTGATACTGTGTCTGAATTCCGGAGAGTTTCATTTTTATTCCCGATAATGCCCCTCCAAGCCCATCATGCAAATCCTGCGCAATTCGTTGTCTTTCCTTGTCCTCACCTTCTAAAAAAGCCTTGGTTACCTGTAACTCCCGCTGTTGCTCCAATTCTTTGAACTTGAACTCGTTTGCTATCTTTTGATTTTTCAGGATATTATTTAAATATAAAAAGCCCAATAAAAAGACTGCCGCTCCAACAGACATCAGCAAAACCCATAGCCTTTGGTTTTTTTGGACCAATTCTGCGGCTTGCTTTTCTGCCTGCAGTTGATTGATCTGCTTCTCTTTTTCAACAGACTGATATTTATTCTCCATATCAAGCATATCTTTCTTATAATCGGCCGCATGCAAGCTATCGCTGACAGAAATATACCTCTGAGACCATTCAAAGGCAGCTTTCATATTCCCCGTTTTCGCATAGGTATTAGCTAGTAAATTGGCATAGGAATTACGATCTGAAGGGAGTAAGATTGTACTTTTTAATAAATCCTGCATCACCACGATTGCCTCATTATAACGTCCTGTTTTTCTAAGGGTTTCAAATTTGGCGAACTTTGCCCTGTTGATATAAAAGTTTTCGGTTACCCCGCCCTGGAAAGCAATTGCCTTGTCAAAGCTCCTGATTGCTGATTCATAATCGCCAGTTTTCTCATAATAAACCCCTTCTGGATAGTAATAAAACAATAAAACATTAGATTCAGGGTAATTCTTTAAAACCGAATAAGCTTCATCCAGATAGGTCTTACTCTCTTTTAGATTATTTAGATACAGATTATTCTCAGCTAGAATTATAGTGACCTCCATTACTCCTTCTAATTTGGCGACCTCACTCTCGCTGGGGGCTTCCTTAAATAACAACAAAGCATCCTTTAGATATTCATTGGCTTTCTCTCTTTCCGAAGCATTCAATAAACTGATGCCAACAAATTTGCTGGCATTTCCTTCGCTAAACTTATCCTTGGACTCTTTTGCCAAAGGCAATGCATGATTTATATAGGCATCCATCCCTCCTTTTTCATTTCCTTGTAGTTGTTTAATTGTCCCTCGTATCAACCAAAGACCACTCTGTATTTTCTTAGACTCCTCAGAATTTACTGTTTTTAAGAGACTATCAGCCACGATTAATTGAGAATCAATCTTTGCTATGTCTGCCAAGCCAAGGTCATAGTATGCCTGATAGTACTTCCCGGAGCCTAGTAAAAGATTATTCCCGTTCGAATAGCGTAATCCTTCCTCTAAACGCTGTTTAGAGAGTTCCATATTTCTATACTTTTTGTAGAAATACGATAATCTAAATGCATTCATCGCCTTAGCGCTATCAGTTTTAGCCTCTTTGAGTCTTTTTTCAAGCGTTTGCAGGTAATCTTTATCTTCGTAAATTTTAATTGAAAGTTGAGCGTGGCCTTGTAAACCCCAACAAAGCAGGCAACACAGGAGGAATAGGTATTTCATAAAATAGAATAAGTGTGTCAGTTTAATTTGTTGCGAAAGCTAAGTTATTGAATTCTAAGGAAATGTTCAATAGGTTTTAGGCATAAAAAAACGCCCATTCTAAAAATAGAATGTACGTTATGGTTGTATTATCAGGCGCTCATTTATTTAATGTCCAAATGAGCGAAGGACATCTTGCGTATTTTTTATATTGTTTATTGAGGACAATCCATTCTTGAACGTCCATATGCTACACCCTTCATATTGGTAGGACCCGAGTTAACCTGTGTTGCTTCAACTTTATTGGGCCTGTAGTATTCCAGACTACTTCTGGATTTAAAAAAGCTCTATAATAATACCTTATTTTAGTTTTAAAGTCATTATTGACGATTGGGCCTCTTCTTGTACCGAAGATCTCAAGCGGCTCCAATGGGCCATAATTTCCACGACTACCAAGCAATTCTATTTGTCCATTTTGAAGAATATGAATTCTGAAAATCGGACGTTCAGCATCACCTTTCAGGAAGTAGATAAAATCTACATCATTCCCTGTTGAGCTAGTTCCTGGTATACCCCATCTCGCTTAATCGCTTGCAAATCTTAAATTCTGAACCAATGGCGGCACATCATCATGCTTATCCACAAATTGGAAGTCATAACCCTGATTAGTATAATCTTTCTGTACCCAATTAGGGTTGGATGCGGTTCCTTGATTATTCTCTTGCCAAAACTCTCGTTTTAATAAAGGTTCTCCATTAATGATTAAGTTCAATGAATTATCTAAGTAATAAACATCAAAGATAAATCCATAATCAGTAGGTGGAATATTGTCGAAAGTCTGAGATGCTCCATTTGATAAGTTGAAATTCTCTATATATATGACCAATTGCAACAAAAAAATCAGCATAATAGAATTTTCTGCTTAATTAATATTAATTGCTTTTAAGCAAACTATAAAATTCCCAGCAATTCTTCCTTGGATAAGGAGTTAAAAAATGAGGAGTCGGTTTGGATTAAATCTTGTGCTAATTGGGTTTTCCGCACTTGAAGTTTTAATATTTTTTCTTCGATGGTATTTGAACAGATCAACCGTACCGCAACGACATTTTTGGTTTGACCTATCCGATATGAGCGATCGATTGCTTGATTCTCCGCAGCCGGATTCCACCAAGGATCAACCAGGTAAACATAATCAGCCTCTGTCAGGTTTAAACCTACCCCACCAGCCTTCAAACTGATTAGGAAGATCCTAATATCACTGTTGTTTTGAAAATTATGAACCTTTTCGCCGCGGTCTTTAGTCTGTCCTGTCAGATATTCGAATGGAATACCCCTTAGTTCAAGCTCTTTCTTGATTAAATCCAACATCCCTACAAACTGCGAAAAAATCAAAATCTTATGTTCTTTTGATTTACTTTCTATTTGTTCCAGAATCACTTCAATCTTAACTGAACCAACGTCTGAATAGCCTCTTTTTAATAGAACGGGAGAATTACAAATCTGTCTTAACTTAGTTAAGCCGGTCAGAACATGCATACTTTTATCCTTGATATCCTCTTCTTCAATAGCAGAGATGTACTCCCTTAGCTCTGTTTCCCAGCTTTCATAGATTTTCCTTTGCTCACTATTCATTTCACAATAAATAAGCATTTCAGTCTTTTCAGGGAGCTCCTTGGCAACTTGCTTTTTGGTTCTTCTTAAAATAAAGGGTTTCACCTTTTCCTGAAGTTCAATTGCTCTTTTACTATATTGAAACCGATCAATTGGAATGGCATAGGTATCCTTGAAAAACTGTTTACTCCCCAGTAACCCTGGATTGGCAAAGGAAAGCTGTCCATAGAGGTCGAAGGTATTATTTTCAACGGGAGTTCCTGTCAAAACAACCCTATTCCTTGCTTTCAGTAATCTGGCGGCCTTATATCGTTCTGAATTCGGATTCTTTATCGCCTGCGATTCATCCAAGAAAATATAATTAAACGTGAATTCCTTAAGGAATCGAATATCCGACAATAAAATTCCATAACTGGTTAAAACCACATCATAATCAGCGAATTTACGATGACTCTTTTCTCGGTCGGCCCCATAATGTTTCCATATTTTTAAGCTAGGCGCGAACTTAGAAATTTCCTCCTCCCAGTTGAACAGAAGCGAGGTGGGTACAACGACTAAATTAGTCTGGAAACCTTTCCTTTCTTTCTGTGATAATATAAAAGCTATAATTTGAAGGGTTTTACCTAAACCCATATCATCTGCCAAACAACCTCCGAAATTATACTGGTCCAAAAAAGAGAGCCAATTTAAACCTTGATGCTGATATTCCCTGAGCTCCGCATTTAGACCCCTAGGAATTGGAACATCTACTGCAAGGATTTCTCTCGAAAAGTCACTTTTCAACAGTTCAATCTCTTGCTTTACTTCCTCACTCAACAATTCATCTTCAAATATTTCAGAAACCTCCGAATAGTTGATTTTAGGAATAGTAATCATGTCCTGTTCTACATCTCCTACCCTAAAGTAAGCCGCAATTTTCTCAATCCATTCCTCAGGTAAAACACCAAGACTACCATCACCTAATATTACATATTTACTCTTATTACGGATTGCCCGATGGATCTGCTGAAGTAATGCCTGTTGATTCCCATAGCCCACCTTTAGCTTGGCATTGAACCAATCTATCCCACTGATAATTTCAATACTGACCTTCGCTTTATGCGAATTTATTTTATTGTTTTTGATTTCACTAAAACCAAGAATTTCAATTTCTTCTTCCCGCCAATATTCGAATGCATTGATAAACCAATCATTGTCAACAAACCTGTTCTTATGCAGATAAAAATATTGAGCATCATCAATCTGCTCTACAAAATCAGGATGAGTACCCATGATACTGGAAACCAGACTATCTTCTGCAGAATAGTCCCTCTGAACTTTGAATACATTGTTGTTTTGATCGGTATCAAACAACTGTTTCTTGGAATAAGTAGGTACTTCTATCTCACCATACCTCATTACTGGAGTGATTGCGATGTAATTCCCTTCTTGCTGTAGGTAAATGATTTTTTTCTGTAGATATTGCTTCTCTTTTAGCTGCGCCGGGCTAGCTTCACGGATGTAACTATAATTCACATGAACAATCTCCTCTAGCGGTGAAAGAATCGTTTCGGCAAATTCTTCATACTTTGTAGAATGGAGAATCAGAATTTCATTATTGGATTTAAAGAATTTGATAAGCTTCAATAAATCTGGATTATCAATGAAATAAAGACCTTTACGATAGTAAATAAAATAGTCGTTTCGAAGATTCAGCTGATTAAAAGGTAAACTGATGTCATTGAAAAACAATTCCCCTGTAATTTCATAGAATGGCTCTTTTTTAAAAACATTCAGTTTTATCTCCGTCTTTAATATTTCTAGGTGAATTGGAATTAATGATTTCGAAGATATCGTTTCAGAAACTTTCCGGTCATGTAAAAAGACATTTAATGCCAATGGATTTTTAATAATCAACTTCAACGCTTCAGCATCAGTTTCAACCTCATCTTCTGTAAACTTATTTTGAAAATACTGAATTGCGGTATAAAACTTTATCTCTTTAGGGTCATCAGTCTTCCATATTAATGGTTGTAAATCTACATTCTCTACTGGGTTCTTAATCTTTCCAGATTTAGTATGCTCTGCTTCCATTAACAGAAAACTCAGTTGAGTATAATACCGATGTCTTCCAAGAACCAAAATCTGCTCTTTCCCCGCAGTTTCTTCGGGTAAGTTTCTGAATCGTGAGACTTGTTTAGGTATAAGTTTATTACTTAATAATTGCTCATCATAAGGAATCAACTCCTTTATACGAGGTTCAATAATAAGCTTTGAATTTTCAAATTTCAGTACAAAATAGGAATCTAGATCAGGCTCATTTTCCAAGCCATAAGGCTTAGCAAAGTCCTTCAGTAAGGACAAACGAAATCCTGCATCAAAGAAAGCTTTGAATTCTCTTTCCTTTAATATCGCATGGATTACCTCCCCTTGATGTTCGCAGAGCCATTGAGATTGATTCCCACAAGTACAGCTTGTTGTAATGTTATCTCGCGACTGAATAATATTTACCACGGGATAGTCTACTGAACCTCCCGTTTTGGTAAAAACACCTGCATTTAATTCCAAACTGATAGGGAAAATATGCTTATAGTCCCTACTATCAATAAACCCTGCTCGTTCCACATGTTTTAAGATGTCGAATACGGAAAGTGTACTGAAATTAGTATTTGGAAGGATAAATTCCTTAGGCAAATTCATCAAATAAATGCTGTTAATTACAAAAAGTAAGAATACGAAAATTTGATCTTTCCACTATGGATTTTCTCATTTTTATAACCTAAATATTCAGAATAATTAATAATCTATTGAATCGTTAAATATTATTTACAGTCTGAGTAAATTTTATTTATATTGTATTTTAAATGAGCAACTTAAACGGCAGATCTCCAGCGTCATTAATTGGCCAATCCACCCCAGGCATAACATTCTGGACCATCTTCGCAATTTTGATGGCCTTTGGCCTCCCCATATTAATTCATTCTAATCAGGGTGACTGGAAATACAATTATAATCGTCTCTTGATTTATGGATACCTATACGAAAGTCGAGGTGCCGGCTGGCGATATCTGGCTTTCTGGCACCCATATGTCATCTCCCCAATCATGGGCTTAATCTACTTATTGATTATGATTTTTATGCAATCATTTATCGCAAAACCCGCTTCTTCTGACCGCTTATTGCTTTATGGAAAAGCTGTTGAAGCCACTATTGTCAATAGCCAAGAAACAGGTCTAACTGTTAATGATCTTCCACAAATAATAATTACCGTAGAGTTTTTAGACAATAACAAAACTATTATCGCCTCTTTCAAAAAGCTATATAGTATTTTGAATCTTTCAAGTATTAGCGTTGGAAGCAAGATTAATATCCTCTATGATGCGCAAAACCCTAATATTATTGAGCCAAATGAATAAGAAAATGAAAATAAATTATACGCTATATTTTATCCTGTTGGTTCTCATTAGTACTTTTTCAGCATGTCAGCAGATCAAAAAAAGCTATGAAGAAACGATAAACCCGAAATCTCAAGAAAACAGTGATTCTAATGACAACCAAGGAACCATGAGTAGTACTACTACAATCGTTACTACAGAAATATCATCCGATCCTCAAAAGAAAAATTATACCAGCATCTATGCAAGTCCTGAAAAACTGGACCAAATACAGGCTGAGCTTATGAATATGCCTAATTTAAAAGGTAAGAAAGTCAATGTTTATCAGGATTTATATTTCTATGATTTCCAAGGTGGAAGAATAACTATCAAAATTCAGGATCCGAACATCCCTGAGAATATTGATAGTTATCTTTATGCAAATGAAAAATGGAATGATCCGACCCCAGTAAAGATATCAGGCAATATAAAAATGATAGATTTCCTGTTTCCCCTAGATAAATTAAAGTTCTCCGTAGCCCACAGTATCCAAAAAACTATGGAAGAAGAGGCAAAAAACATCGAGGGCGGCGTCCCTTCAGATCATATCTATTTTACTCACATGCAAGTCGCAGGAATTTCTAATACGAATTGGTATTCATCAATTGCAGGTTCTAGAAAAGACCTCTATTTATATTTTGATGTGAATGGGAATGAAACTTCTAGGAGGTAAAAATTTTCCTATACCGCCATCTACTTTCCACTCAAAAGTTAACTTATTATTCTGGTAATATATAAAAATCAAAAATCTATCCTAAATTAGTAGCTATAAACTTACCTATTTGAGCCATCATTAATATCTTTTCATAGCTATTATGGAACAATTTGATAAAATATTTAAGGACTATTTTATTCGACTATGTTCGTATGCACACACCATAATTGGGTCTGAAGGTGTTGCAGAAGATATGGTACAGGAGGCTTTTATTGTATTATCTCAAAACCAAGAAATACTCAATAAACCTGAAGTAACAATCAAAAGTTTTCTTTACAGCTCAGTAAAACACATTTGTTTAAATCACGTTCGTAGAAGATCTATTGGACAGCGAATACAAAATGATACATTAATCCATGAAAAAGTAGATAAATCAGACTACTTAGAAGGATTAATTAAAGCAGAAATATTTGGCGAACTCCATAAAGAACTATCCAATCTACCAAAAAAATGCAAACGCATTTGCGAATTGATTTATCTAGAAGAAAAAAGCTATGAAGAAGCTGCCGAGGAATTAGATGTAAGCATAAACACCATTAAAACCCAAAGGCAAAGAGCATTGAAGTATTTGAAATCTAAATTCTTAATGGAATTTTCTTTCCTACTTTTTGCAAAACTATTGTGGCTGATTTACAGCAACTTATAGGATAATATAAAATTTATTATTTTTTCTTTCACCCTTTTTTCACTCTCAAGTTACTTAACGAAGAATTATGATATCAGAGGACAAAATTCTTTTAGCAGAATTGGCTGCAGAATTAGTAAAAGGCAATGAACTAACATCGTCTCAGGAAGCCTTGTTACAGGAGTTGCTGGCAAAATATCCAGATTCAAAATCATACATAGAAAAAGTGATTCAGGATGGTTTTCTTGAAATACCTTATCAAGTGCATAATGTTGATGTAGATAAGGAGTTAGAGAAGTTTAGAGCAAACAATTCTGCACTTTATAAAAACAAGAAACAGATTGTTTCCATTAAAACCGTGACATGGATATTATCCTCAGCAGCTATCCTTCTAATTGGTTTCTTTTTATTACAAAGGCAACCAAGTAAAGATTATATAGTCGAGGATAAAGTTTATGGTCAGAAAAATGATATTCTTCCTGGAAAATCTGGTGCTGTATTAGAGATTGAAGGTTCTGAATCAATTTTTTTAAATGATATTAAAGACAGTTTAATCCTTAATAATGGATTAATTGCAAACACAAAAACACTAAGCTATAATTCAATTGATAAATCAAAAAACCCTCTTCATACACTTACGATCCCAAAAAGATCGACTTACGAGGTGGTGCTTAGTGATGGAACTAAAGCTTGGGTCAATGCAGATTCCAAACTGAAATATTTGGCAAACTTTAGCAAACATGAAAGAAGGGTAATTTTAGAAGGCCAAGCCTATTTTGCTGTTGCAAAAGATTCGAAAAGACCCTTTATTGTTGAAAGCAATGGAGTTTCTGTACAGGCTGTAGGTACCGAATTTGATGTTGACTCCTATTCTAAGGAGCTATTTGTAAAGCTAATAGAAGGAAAGGTAAAAGTGTCTGAAAAGCCAAATGAATTGCATTTAGATGCCGGAGAACAGGTGGAATATAAGAATCAGACTTTTACTCGTAGTAAAATCGAAAATATTGAAGAAGCAACAGCTTGGAAAAACGGTTACTTCTATTTTGATAACAAAAACTTAAATCAAATTTTAGACGAAATAGTGAGATGGTATGGGGTCACGGTTAAATATGAAAAGAAAATTAATAAAACCCGATACTTTGGTGGTATTTCAATGCACTCTTCACTAGCCGAAGTTTGTAACGTTCTGAAAGATCTAACTAATTATAATTTTAAAATTGAGGAGGATATTTTAATTATTGAATAAAGAAAACTCCCCAAATAAACCTAAAACAAGGAGGGCCTAAAAAACAACAATAACCAAAATAAAATAAGAAAGCAGAGGTACTGCAATACCCCTGCTTAGTTTACATAGTTTATTAAAAACCATTAAATCTTCAGCAAATTATGAATAAATCTTTTTATTCAAAAGGAATCCTATGCTTCAAGGATAAGGACAGGCTTTTGAACAATCTAATTAAAATGAAACTTACCGGACTATTATTAGCAGCATCTTTCATGGTTTCATATGGTTCTACCAATGCTCAGATTACTTTGAAAGGTAAAAACCTAAAGGTAGAGCAGGCATTAAAAACCATAACGAAACAAACCGGTTATAGATTTATCTATGAAGAAGGGCTATTGAGCAACATCAAATCTGATGTTGATTTTCAAAATGTGACCTTGAAAACCTCACTAAACAAATTACTTAAAGAAAACAATTTTGACTTTACAATTCATGAGAATACTGTGGTTGTTAGAGACGGAATACGTTCGATAACCAACACGACCTCAGTTGTAAATCAGCAACTTACTGCAAAAGGTAAAATTGTAGATGCGCAAACCGGCTCTCCTATCCCTGGTGCAACTGTAACAGAAAAAGGCACATCCAATGCTGCGCAATCTGACGCACAAGGAAACTTTACTTTAAATGTATCCAGTAGTTCGGCGGTAATTGGTGTTAGGATGCTGGGTTACAATTCTGTTGAAATACCTTATTCTTCATCCCCTGTAGAGATTAAGCTTGAGTTTTCAGAGGCTAATCTAGAAGAAGTCGTAGTGGTAGGTTATGGACAACAAAGAAGGGGCGATTTAACCGGTTCAATTACTTCCTTAAAAGGCGATGAACTTACAAAAGGGGGAGCAGTCAGCAATGTTGGCCAAGCCCTACAAGGAAAAGCCGCAGGGGTTGTTGTCACACAAAATTCCAAAGCCCCAGGAGGCAGTATTTCTATCAGAATCCGCGGTGTAAACTCCATTAGTAGTACAAACGAGCCACTATATGTAATTGATGGTTTCCCAAGTAATAATGGGGTCAATATTAATCCGGACGATATCGCTTCGATGGAGATTCTAAAAGATGCATCGGCTACTGCAATATATGGTTCCAGAGGTGCAAACGGTGTTGTATTGATTACTACCAAACGCGGTAAAGCTGGAGAAAATAACATTGCATATACAGGTTATGTAGGCACTCAGAAACCTTTTAATCCATTCAATATGTTGAATAGCCAGGATTATATGTTGCTTGCGAATGCTTTATACAAAGAGATTGACGGACAAGAAAACCAAGAATACGGAGCTTACACCAAGTCTCAGCTACAATCAGATGTGAATACAGATTGGATTGAGGCAACAACAAGGCGAGGGGTTTTACAAAGTCATAACCTTCAATTCACTGGTGGTGGGGAGAAAACTAAGGTTCTAAGTAGCATTGGATATTTTGATCAAGCAGGAATTTTAAAGAACACTGATTTCTCTCGTATTTCAGGTCGGGTTAATGTGGATCAAACCGTCAATGATTATATCAAGGCCGGTGCAACAATTTTCGCACAAAGAGAAAACTCCAACATTCAGTTATATGATGGTAATATTTTGAATTCAAATGTACTTTATGGAATTCTTACATACGACCCAACTGTCCCGGTATTTAATGCTGATGGAAGCTTTGGTCGCCCTCCAGGAGGAAAAGGGGACAATCCTTTAGCGAACTTGATGTCTAGAACAAATGATGTACAACGTGATAAATTAAATGGAAACCTGTTCTTGGAGGTAAAACCTATTCAGGATATTACCATTCGAATGGATGCTGGGACAGAAATCACTAAGGATGAACTTGGCTCCTATTTAAGCCGTGATTCATACCAGGGGAGTATAGATAATGGGGTAGCAAGAGTTGCTGATTACAGCTTAACCCATAATCTATTTGACTTATTCGTTACTTATAACAAAACCTTCAACGAAAAACATAATTTCAGTGCGATGTTGGGTTATGCTTATGAAAAATTCACGAACAATAGAAAAGGAATTGATGTCTATGGTTTCTCAACTGATTTATTCAAATACTACAACTTAGGAGCTGCATCTACCATTACTGGAGTGAATTCATATCGCTCTGAAAATATGATGGCATCCGTCTTCGGAAGGGTAAATTACTCTTTTGCAGATAAATATTTATTGACGGCAACTGTTCGTCGCGATGGGTCTTCTCGGTTTGGATCTGATAATCAATGGGGAACTTTTCCTTCGGCAGCTTTTGCATGGAAAGTCATCAATGAATCATTTATGCAAGATCAAACCTTCTTTAATGATTTAAAATTCAGATTAGGATATGGTCGTACGGGTAATGAAAGAATTGCAGATTACGCTTCTTACGGATTAGTTGGAAATTCTCATTATACCTTTGATGGGAAAACCAATACCTCTGGAACTACCTTAAATCCTAATTCACCAGAAAACACAAAATTACGTTGGGAAACAACGTCCCAATTCAATGCAGGAGTAGACATGTCATTCCTTAATGATCGCTTGTCCCTCACAGTGGATGCTTACTACAAAAAGACCTCTGATTTGTTGATTAAAGTTAATCTACCGTATTATACAGGTTATGCTTCTGGTCAAAGTAATGTTGGCTCCGTAGAAAATAAAGGTTTAGAATTTGCTTTATCTAGCAAGAACTTTGTAGGTGAGTTCACTTGGGATAGTAAACTAAATATCTCAATGAACAGAAACAAGGTTCTATCCTTGGGAGGTCAGAACGACATCTTATTAACCTCATCCAAACCTATAGGAACTGTTTCGGAAGAAGCTTATGCGATTATCCGTGAAGGACAACCCCTAGGTTCATTGTTTGGATACACTTATTTGGGAGTCATTCAGCAAGGAGAAAATTATGCGCCTCAACCAAATTCAAAACCAGGGGATCCAAAATTTAAGGATGTCAATGGTGATGGAACAATTAGCGCGGCTGACCGCTCTATTATTGGTTCGGCATATCCTAAATTAACATTCGGATTCACTAATAATTTATCTTATAAAAACTTTGATTTTACAGCATTTATTTATGGAAATCTAGGTAATGATTTACTGAACATGACAAGGATGAATATGGAATGGAAGCGTACTGCTGATGCTTTAGACCGTTGGACTCCTCAAAATACAGAGACTGATCTTCCTAGAAACGGATTTTTCTTCTCCAAATATGGCGGCTATATCAATGATCATTTCATCGAGAAGGCTTCTTTCTTACGTCTTCGTAGTGTAACCTTAGGCTATACTGTTCCATTTAAGACCAAAGCAATCCGTTCATTAAGAATATATGCAATGGGTGAAAATCTATTTACAATCAGTAAATACAGTGGTTGGGATCCAGAAGTTGATACCAAGGCTTATGAAAATGATGGTTTGGTGAAATACAGTGGCAATGCCCAAACTGCGAATGCCGGGGCAGGGCTTGATTTTAACTCCTATCCATCTATGCGTTCATTCACTTTCGGAGTAAGCGCCAATTTCTAACCTAAACAAAAGAATGAAAATGAAAAATCTTTCAAAAAGCATATATAAAACAATTGGAGCAATCGGTATCTCTGCCTTTTGCCTTGCAACCTTTAGTGCTTGCACAAAATTGGAACCCAAGCTTTACAGCGACTTGACCACTAAAAATGCGTATTCCTCAGAAAGCGATATTGATGCAGCTTTGACTGGAGTTTATGCAAGTCTCTCACCTTATCCAGGGGATGCCTATCTATACTACGCTGGCTATCTTGTCATGATTACGGACTACTCTACAGACATTGGGTATTCAACCGCAGCTGGTGACCCTACAAAAATGAGTAACCTGACTTATGATGATAATAACCGTTATTTCAAATTCAATTATCAGAATATGTATCAGGTAATTAGCAACGCGAATATGTTGTTGGCGAACATTGATAATGTAAGCATGTCTGATGAAAAGAGAAAACAAGTAATGGCTCAAGCCAGATTTCTAAGAGCTCTTTCTTATATGGACTTAACAGATGCTTGGGGACCAGTGCCATTGATTACTGATGTTAGAAACCCTTCTGAAAGCTATAATTTACCGTTAGCCTCCGTTGAAGAGATTGAAAACTTAATTACCTCAGATTGCCAATATGCAATAGACAATCTCCCTGAAAAATGGTCATTAGATCTAGGTATTGGCAGAGCAAGTAAAGGCGCTGCATTGACCTTATTAGGCAAGATGTATATGCGTTCTCACAAATATGATAAAGCAAAACCCCTAATTGATGAAGTCCTAGCTTTAAGATCCAAAGGTGTTTATAGACTGAATCCTGACTTTAAAAACGAATGGTCAGATAACAATAAGATTGATATGGGGCTTATTTTTGGAATCCTTCATGAACCAACACTAAATGGTGGCGAAATAACGAACCATTTTGGTCCATCTGACAACCGTGAGGTTCCTGATAGATGGCAATATTATGGAGTTTCTCTCCAGTTCTGGAGAAAATATAGCGATTTAGATCCTCGTAAAAAGTTCTTCTATTATGATTACGAAGGATTGGCTCCTAGGGATAAAAACACTACTCATGGATTCTTTTATATGATGCCTAAAGTAGGACAAACTACCCCTCCAAGTGACACGGTGAAATTACTTCAGAACGTCGCAACAAAGAAGTACTCTTATGATATGACCAACAATTCTTATTTGGATGGCCGAACTATTCAAGTTTTCAGAATTGCGGATGTAATACTATGCAAAGCGGAAATTGAAAATGCATTAAATGGACCTCAAGCAGCTCTTCCATATTTAAATGAAATTAGGGCTCGTGCTGGTGCTCCAGAATATGGAAAACATGCCAATTTCCCTATTCCTGCATCCAAAGATGCTATGATAGATGCTTTAGTGGATGAGCGAGGGTTTGAATTTGTGTTTGAATACAAACGCCGTCAAGATCTGATCCGTTTGGGAAGGTATGAGAAAGTAACAAATGACTATTTAAGTTCTAGAGGCTTGAAACCTGTGGCAACTCCTGCCTTACGTTATTTCCCATACCCTCTTGACGAGGCTCGTCAGCACCAAGAAATGTCCAGCGCTAACTCCAGTAGAATTCCGCATTAATTTATGAAATCAAAAATATTTGTTTTCCTATTCCTTATCGTAGTAGCCGCTTTCGGCGGTTACTACTACTTTAGTCGTAAGGTTCAGATCTTAGAAATTGAACTTAGCTCTCCTGATAACCAATCAATAAAAGAAGATGTTGCTGTAAAATTAAATTCTGCAGCCCCAATTTATATTGAATATTGGAAAGAAGGAGAAAGTCAGAAATTTAAAAGCCCCATTAGCAAAGAAAAGGAATCGCATTTGGTTCACCTCTTACTCTTAGAGCCTTCAACCAAATACCAGTATCAGATAGTTATTGACCAATTGTTTCCTGTTCGTTCAAAATTAATGTCCTTTGAAACTCGGGAGCAATCGCCTTGGATGGTTCATAACTGGATAAAGGAAAATAATCCACATGACCCAAAAGCAATGGGTGATGACCTTGTGTTATTATGTTATCGTGGCTATCCTGGAAATATTTCCATAGTAGACGGTAATGGAACAGTACGTTGGTATTGGCAAGATGAAAAATTAGGCGTTCGGTTGGCATCACTTACACCTAGGGGAACCATTCTAGCTTTATTAGCACCAGCAAATAAAGATGAATTTAAAAAGGAACCTGAAAAAAAAGAAGGCAAATCCCTGCCTAAAAACTATTACCTAAGGAGTGGTCGACTAGGCTTTATGGGAGGAACCCAGTTGGTTGAAATATCCCAAACAGGAAAAGTTCTTTGGCGTAGCAACCTTGCCGATAAAGGCATAATAATGCACCACGATGTCCAAATGAACGATTTAAATGAAATCTATGCTATTGTCCGAGATTATAAAATTGATGACCGACCAAATTCAACAAAAGATACCCTTTGGGGGGATGCAATTGTTAGAATAGACAGCCTAGGAAACATCAAAAACAAATGGACACCTTGGAAAGACTGGGATTTAACAAAAGACCATCGATTAGATAGCTTCAAACATGATCGATTCCACTTCAACACCATTTCTTTCGATCAAGAAGGAAACTACATCACGTCTTCGCCTATTGAAAACCAAGTTTGGAAAATAGATCCTAAATCTGGAAAGATCATTTGGAAACTTGGAAAAAATGGAGACTTCAAAATGGATGCTAAGGATTATTTTTATTTCCAGCATATGCCTTATATAACAAAAGAAGGTGATCTCTTGTTATTTGATAATGGAGACTACGCTCCGCAGGATACTGCAAAACTCCAAAAACGTTCAAGAGCTATTGCATTCAAATTAAATGAAAAGGAAATGACAGCGAAACAAAGCTATCAAGCTCCATTACCTATAAAACAATATACCGCTAGAATGGGCAGTGCTTTCCTACTTTCCAATGGGAATCTTCTCCAAACTAGCTCCAAAACTGGAAGTGCTATTATTACCGATAAAAGCGGTAAAGTGCTCTGGGAATTAAATAGTCATTTTATCCCCTATCGTGCAGTTCAAGTACCTGAAAGTTTTTGGAAAAATTATATTCTAAAATCCAACTAAAAATGAAAATCAACCTAAAAAGATATTTTAACACTATTTTCTTAGTGGCGACCTCCTTCTCTGCAAGTATGGTCTATGCCCAACAGCAACCATTTCCACCGCAACCCTTAAAATGGAACCCCGAACAGCTCGGAAACCAACGCGCGGTGGTTAAAGTAAATAACAACACTAAATTAGTACAGGCAGATATCCCTTGGCGCAATCGCTGGGTTACAGATAATCAAAAAATTATCATTGTTGACAGCGCCAGCAACACTAGTTTTGACCCCACGGAGTACCTGTGGCAAAACAATATCTCCGGTGGGATAACCTTCCAACCGAAGTCAGGAAAAGGAATTTACTATGTTTACTTCTTACCTTACGAACTCGATGGAAGAACAAACTACCCAACGGCAACCTATCTTAAAAGGTCCAATTCTACCAGCAAAACAGCCTCAAAATCCAAAAATCCTAAAGCTTCATTTTTAAGACTTGAGTCAGTTGATGACTTCAATAAAAACACAGCCATGGAAACCATTGCTTCTGAAAAAGAGGTGTCTGAACTGCTGAATAGACATAAAAACGAAGACTTTTTGGTGTTTCCGGAAACGAGAAATAATCCTGTAAAAATGAAGGATTACCTCCCTCTTCGTTGGACTGAAGCTACTTTTACAGATAATATCCTCAGGGATAAAGCAGAATTGGGAGCTTACCATGCATTCCAAATCGCTGTATTTCCCAATAAGGCTGATCTAAAAAATGTAAAGGTGGAAGTTACAGACTTAAAAAATGAAGCTGGCAACAGCCTTTCAAAGGACCTATTCGACTGCCTTAACCTGGAAGGAACAGCTTATACAGGCAAACCATTGGCTTTTCAAGTAGATGTTCCAAAAGGTAAGGTCCAATCACTTTGGTGTGGATTTGACATTCCTGAAAATACAGCGCCAGGGAAATATACCGGAACACTGACCATTACAGCAGATAATGCAAAACCGAGAACAGTAAACTTAGAGTTTCAGGTCGACAACCAAAAACTCGCGAACAAGGGCTTTGATGAACCATGGAAAATGACTCGCTTGCCTTGGTTGAATTCTACCCTCGCACATGCAAATAGCATTTTGCCGCCATACACCGCATTAAAGCTCAAACAAGATTCTATTCTTTCCATTCTAGGTAGAGAAATTGTGCTTGCTCCTTCTGGTCTCCCTCAACAAATCCGCACTTTCTTCAGTCCGGAAATGACGGAAATAACCACTAAGGCCAACAATATCCTCATTGACCCTATACACTTTCAATTTATTGCAAGCAATGGCAATGAATTAAAGCTTGAGAACAAAGGCTATCAGTTTACTCAGAAGGAAGAAGGCCTATATGGTTGGACTGCACAACAGTCCAATAATCAAATTCAGGTTAATCTGGAAGGAACCTTAGAGTTTGACGGTTACATGCATTATACCGTTAAGGTTGAAGCTCTTCAGGATATTGATTTGTCGAATATCAGCCTTGAAATCCCGATGCAAAAAGACAAGGCCGAATACCTTATGGGTCTAGGTCAAAAAGGAGGCTACAGACCAACGAGTTTTGATTGGAAATGGGATGTTGCCCATAAGAATCAAGATGGGGCTTGGTTAGGAGCAGTCAATGCAGGTTTACAATTTTCTCTAAGGGACGAAAATTACGAACGCCCCTTGAATACTAACTTCTATCTGCAAAAACCATTGAAACTTCCAACTTCTTGGGGAAATGGAAATGAAGGCGGAATTGAAATCAAAGAAAAAGACGCTGCAGTACTTGTTAAAGGCTTTAGCGGAGCACGTAGCATGAAAAAAGGCGATATACTATACTACAATTTCAACCTCTTGATTACTCCTTTCCATCCTATTCAAACTGATGCACAATGGAAAGAACGTTATTACCATGCTTATCAACCTATTGATTCCGTGAAAAAAGGAGGTGCGAATGTGATCAATATCCACCACGCAAACAACTTAAATCCTTACATCAATTATCCATTCATTGCTACCAAAGAAATGAAGGGCTATATAGACTCGGCTCATAATGCAGGTCTTAAAGTGAAGATTTACAACACTGTCCGGGAGGTCTCCAATCGAGTATATGAATTATATCCGCTGAGAAGTCTGGGTCATGAAGTATTTTCTGCTGGTCCTGGAAAAGGATATTCTTGGCTGCAGGAACATGTTGGCGACGACTATATTGCCGCTTGGTTTGTTCCTAAATATCAGGATGCTGCCTTAATCAACTCAGGTATGAACCGTTGGCATAACTATTATGTCGAAGGAATGAACTGGTTGGTTGATAATATAGGTATTGATGGTATTTACCTGGATGATGTCGCTTTTGATAGAATTACCATGAAACGGATTAAACGAGTGATGACCAAGAATGGTCACCCTGGATTGATTGACCTGCATTCTGCGAATCAATACAATGAACGCGATGGTTTCAATAACAGCGCTAACCTGTATATGGAACATTTCCCGTATATTAATAGATTATGGTTCGGGGAATACTTTGATTATGAAAAGAATAACCCTGACTTCTTCCTAACTGAAGTTAGTGGAATTCCTTTTGGATTAATGGGAGAAATGCTTCAGGATGGTGGTAACCCTTGGCGTGGAATGATCTACGGAATGACAAACAGACTCCCTTATCAGAAATCCGGACCTCAAGGATTGTGGAAAGTATGGGATGAGTTTGGAATTGTTGGGTCTAAGATGATTGGATACTGGTCTCCAAATATCCCTATAACAACTGATAATAAGGAAGTCCTTAGCACTGTGTTCCAAAAAGAAGGAAAAACCATGGTTGCTCTTGCTAGTTGGGCTGCGAACGACAGTAATGTCAAATTGAACATCGATTGGAAAAAGCTGGGGTTAGACGCCAAAAAGGTTAAAATCCATGCCCCATACATCGATGGCTTCCAAGAGGAAAAAACATTTGAAATAACCGAATCCATCCCTGTCAAGAAAAATCAGGGTTGGCTACTAATTATAGAATAAAACAACCTAATTATGCTAAAGAGCAGCTTAAAAAAGAGCCTTCTAGGCATTACAATAACCTTATTTTCCGCTGGGCAAATCTATGCCCAGCAACCTTCAAAGGTTTCTGAGGAACTGGTTTCCATGACGACCTATCCTTTTTCAGATCCAGACCCTATTGCTTCTAATCAGAAGCTTTATCCTTACTTTCGGTTCGATGGGTTTTCCAATAAACCCGAACAGAAGAAATGGAATGTGGTCACCTTGGAAAACGATTTTATCAAGGTCCAGGTCATGCCGGAAATAGGCGGAAAAATCTGGACAGCATACGATAAAGTCAATAAAAGGGATTACCTCTACAACAATGGCGTTGTAAAATTCCGGGATATTGCAATGCGAGGACCATGGACTAGCGGTGGTATCGAAGCCAATTATGGAGTAATCGGGCATACTCCAAACACTTCAACACCTGTCGATTATTTAATCCGTAAAAACGAAGATGGAAGTGCCAGCTGTATCATCCATACCTTGGACCTCCTTTCGAGAACCCATTGGACCCTGGAGATCAAACTTGAAAAAGATAAAGGATATTTTACCACCAGTTCATTTTGGTCAAACAGCAATCCTATCGAGCAACCTTATTATACTTGGATGAACCTCGGGATTCCTGCCAGTGATGATCTTCATTTTGTTTATCCAGGACATAAATATATCGGCCATGGCGGAGAACAACACAATTGGCCAATCGATGAGCAGGGACATGACCTTTCTACTTATACCGGCAATGCTTTTGGTGACTCCAAATCCTATCATGTTTTAGGTGCCGCTAGCAATAGCTTCGGTGCCTATTGGGCAAATACCGATTATGGGATGGCACGCTATGCAAATAGAGAAGATAAACTGGGAAAAAAGATCTTTCTATGGGCGCAATCCGGAGCAGGTCAAATCTGGGAAGATCTATTAACCGATAAGAGTGGTCAATATGTCGAAATTCAAAGTGGCCGTCTGTTTAACCAAAACATGGGAACAAGTAGTGAAACTCCATTCAAACAAATTGGATTCCAACCCTACCAAACGGACCGCTGGCAGGAAAACTGGATGCCTTATCACGGAATTGGAAAGGCAACAGCTATCAACCTCGTGGCTGCCTTTGCCCTAAAACAGAATGATCAAAATTTACAGATTAGCATCGACCCTAAACAAAATATCCAAGACTCCCTGATAGCTTATGATGAAACCGGAAATAAAATAGGTAGCACATGGGTAGAAGCTAAAATTGGTAAACCAACACAAGTTCAACTAAGCCTCAATTCAGCAAAACCCATTCATGCGCTTACATTGAACGGTAATCGACTGGACTTGCAACAGGATAAATATGAACTGAACAGGCCAGTGGAAATAAAGGTTCAATTAAGTCCGGTTGATTCATTGGCTTTTATGGGGCGTGATCTCCTTCGTTTTAGATTGTATGATCAAGCAGAGCCTATTATCAAGAAGGCTTTTGAATTGGATCCAAATAATATGTCCATTTTAAATTCCATGATCAAACTATATTGGTTTAGAATGGAATATGATAAAGCCCTTGAGTATGCCTTACGAGCTTTGGAAATAGACACTTACAATGCCGAGGCAAACTATTACTATGGATTGATCAATGAAAAGCTAGATAAGAAATATGATGCTCGCGATGGCTATCAAGTTGCCACTATGGATGCTGCTTGGAGACCCGCAGCCTTCACTGCATTATCCAAGCTGTTCTATAAAACAAAAGATTATCAGCAAGCTGAATCTTATGCTTTAAAGGCATTGAACCATGGGCAAGAAAACATAGAAGCCTTGCAAATGCTTTATCTAAGCTCCCTGCATTTGAATAAAGAAAAGGAAGCTCAAGAAACCCTGAACAAAATTTCCATAATAGATCCATTAAATCCATTCGTAAATTTTGAAAACCTTTGGACCAAAAAGAAAAAAGAACAGGAACAGAAGTTCTTGACAGATGTTAAGCAAGAATTACGAACTGAAGCCTTTTTGGAACTCGCTATCAGGTATGCCTCCCTAAACAATCAGGAAAAGGCAACCAAAATTCTTGAATTAGCGCCTCAAAATACCGAAACCTTATATTGGTTAGCATATTTAAATCAAGGCAATTCTGCTCAATCTGATTGGTTAAAAAAAGCTGATGAATCAAACCCAGACTTTGTTTTCCCATTCCGTGAGGAAAGTAAAAATGTACTCGAATGGGCCAGCCAACAAACCAAAAGCTGGAAACCAGATTATCTTTCAGCTTTAATCTATCGCTTCAGAAACCAACCAGAAACTGCCCTTTCTTTGCTCAATAAGCATAGCTCAGATAACAAGGAAAATGCGGTCTACTTTGCTGTATTGAGCCAACTACAAGCAAAAAACACTAATGAAGCCATCGCTTCCATGAAAAAGGCAATTGAAATCAATCCTAAGGAATGGCGATATGGCAAGCTGTTGTCCAATCTCTATAGAATTAACAAGGACTTCAAAAATGCTTTGGCAGTATCGGAAACTTATCATAAAGCCCATCCTGAGAATTATATCATTGGAATGAATCAAGCCCGTTTACTCCTCTTGAATCAAAATTATTCAGAAGCTGAAAAAATCCTTTCTGGGCTTGAAATCTTACCTTTTGAAGGCGCAACAGATGGTCATAAATATTATGAGCAAGCGAAATTAATGCTCGCTTATGAAGCCTTAGTGAAGAAAAACAACAAGATTGCCCAACAAAAAATCGATGAAAGTAGGCTATGGCCAAAACAATTGGGTGTTGGCGAACCATATCCTAATGAAAAACAGGAAATCCTAGCTGATTGGTTAGAAGCCCAAGTCAATAAAAATACTGAGAAATCTAAAAGCTTGATCAAGAAAATTGCTGAGACTAAATCAGTTCGAAATCCAGCATTGGTTATGCTTCAATCCGTTGCTCAAACTCTTTCAGGGCAAAATGAGGCGGCTCAAAAAACTAAAAAAGAAGCCTTAAATAATGTAAAAGGAAATTCCGATGCCTATAACAACCTTTATAACAGCATCAAAAACGGAAAAATTGAAGATTATTGGACTAAATTGATTGCTTTGGTCTATAACCAAGAAGATCAACGAATTTTCTAGGTTTTTATTCATAAAGAAGCCCGGTTAAACCGGGCTTTTTAATATCTATTTATCTACTTTCCACTCAAATTTACCTTCTGAAATCTTTACAATTGTCCCATCCGGTTTTTTTAGTTCGCCTTCAAAACTCCCACTTACATATGCCCTATTAGGCTCTCCTTTCATGGGAATTACTTTGTTGATGGTAACCTTGAATGGACCTTTACGACTATAATTCGAATTATCGGCATAGATCACCAGATTTGAGGTAGTCTCATTTTCCTTTACCCAAGTGCCAAAATCTATTGAAAATGCTGAATTCCAATTTTCATTAAGTGGAAAGGTATAAGTGCCTAATCCCAACATTTTAGGTGTATCAAATCGAATAATGAAATAATCTCGATCATCACTGAAATCATTGCTATTTCTCCCTCCAATATGCGTTACGTAGCGATCCACGTTATCATACTTATGACAGGCCATTTCAAAATATGCATCAATAGGATCTGGCGCCTCTGATAACCACAATTCCCCATCTACTTTCATGGAAATATAAGGCACATTTATATCTGGCTCTTCCTCATCATCAATCTGATCATCCTTACTGCAGGATGAAGCAAAAAATGCTAGAAATAAAAACAGCAAACTAAATAATTTGATACTTTTCATAATTGGTCTATAATCTTTAATATACTGAATAACAGCCGTTAAACAAGTCTTAATTTTTACAAAAGGATATTTTTAGAACTGTTCTCTCCATTCTTCTCAATGTTTTTCCAATAGGCTTAGTTTTCAATAATACATGTTTAAACTTTTAAACCTTTGTTTTATTGCTTTAACCATTGCTTCAAAAACCGTGCTAAAGGTTAAGCCCAATAATACAGGCTAGCACAGGATGCGGTCAACATATTTTTTTTGTTTCTTTATTAATAGAATATCTCAGCCCAAGAAAAAAGCTGTTCTTATCGTAGAATAACAAGCTTTACGGCCGATTTATTTAACCACGAAACACTAAATTACTACATCTACTAATTAATTGTTTAGGCTAAAACCCTTAATATGAAAAGATACTCTTGGCCAATTGTGTTACTATTCTTCCTCATTTTGGCATCCTGTAAGCCAAAAACTCAAGAATTCCCATTTAAACCTGATCCCAATACTAATATTGCCATTATTGGAAACTCATTTGCCTTAGGCCTCCAAAGAAGCAACTATTTCGAAACCCTGCTATATCAAAGCTTTCCCGAAGAAAAATTAACGATTCGCAACCTTGGCTGGGATGCTGATGAAGTTAATCTTCGTCCTCGCCCGCTCAACTTTGGAACCATACAGGAACATCTTAAAGACCTGCAGGCAAATGTTATTTTTGCTTGCTTCGGAATGAACGAATCCTTCAAAGGGCCTGATAGCTTAGACGTTTTTAAACAGGACCTCAAAAGTCTTCTAGAATCACTACAAAAACAGGAAAACCCCAATCAAAACACCCCTCAGATCTTCTTGATTTCTCCTATAGCCCATGAAAAAATAAATGGCGATCTCCCTGATCCAACGGAACATAATAAAAACTTAAAAATCTATAGCAAGGGAATGGCGGAGGTAGCCAAAGCTATGAATATCCCATTTATTGACCTATTTACCCCTACAAAGGATAAAATGGATGCAGGATCTGAAGCCCTTACATCGGATGGAATACATCTCAATGAAGAGGGATTCAAATTTGTTTCTGAAATTATGGCGAAAGCCCTGGTCCTACCTACACAATCATGGGAAGTAAATAAAGAAAACGAAGAGCTTAGAAAACTAGTTGGAATCAAAAATCAACATTATTTCTATCGATCAAAATCACAGAATGGCGAATATATCTACGGAAGACGACGCGAATGGGCTGGCGGCCAAGAGCTTCCCAATGAATTGCAGAAAATCGATCATATTGTAGACCAACTTGATTCCCTGTTATGGACCACCTCAAAACCCGGAACATCCATTGACCAATCCGCTGTCAAAAAGATAATTGAATCTGGAATCGTAAAACCTGATCCCGAAAATATTAAGCCTACAACCGCTGCAGACCTGGAATATGCTAAATCACAATTTATCCTTCCAGAGGGCTTTGAAATAGAGCTCTTCGCTTCGGAGAAAGACTTTCCGCTGGCCAACCCTGTATCAGCAACATTTGATGCCAAAGGCAGAATGTGGGTTTCAACCATGCCTTCATATCCCAATTATTCTCCTGGCAACCCTCCTAATGATAAAATAATTATTCTCGAAGACACAAATGCAGATGGAATTGCTGATAAGCACAGTGTATTCGCCGACAGCCTTTATCTCCCCCTGGGATTTGAATTAGGCGATGGCGGTGTCTATGTCACTCAAGCACCAGATTTCGTGTTCTTAAAAGATACCAATGGCGACGGTCGTGCAGACAAAAGGGAAATCCTCCTTTCTGGATTTGGAACAGAAGATTCGCACCATACCTTGAACACTTATACCTGGGGTCCTGATGGTGCTTTGTATATGAATATGGGGACTTTTCTACATACCAGCGTAGAAACTCCTTATGGACCACGCCGAGGTGATTACGGCAATGTATGGCGGTATGAACCCCGGACAAAGAAATTTGACCAACATATCTCCTACTTATTTGCAAATCCTTGGGGCGATGTTTTTATGCGTGATGGAACCCAATTAATCGCCGATGTATCGACCGGATTAAACTACTTTGCTCCACCATTAACCGTGGCGATTGACTATCCAAAGAAACACCTCGAAATGAAGGATTTCCTTACCTCAGCATCTAAACCGAAAACATGTGGAATAGAAATTATCTCCAGTCGCGCATTTCCGGATAGCCTCCAGGGAAATGTGCTTTTCAATACATTTATTGGCTTCCAGGGTGTGAAACAACATAAATTAGCTGAAGATGGTAGTGGAATTATTGCCACTGAAATACAACCGCTATTACAATCGAAAGACCCCAATTTCAGACCTGTAGATTTAAAATTCGGTCCTGATGGTGCTCTTTATGTAATTGATTGGTACAACCCGATTATTCAGCATGGTGAGCAAAATTTCCGCGATCCTAAACGTGATCATACTAAAGGTAGAATCTGGAAAATCAGCCATAAGAATATGGCTAAACTTCCTGTAGTCGACATGAGCAAGCTCAGCATCGCTGAAATCTTGGATAAACTCCGCTCCCCAGAGGATCGTGAGCGGTATAGAGCTCGAAAAACCCTAAGGGATTACTCAGCAGAAAAAATTATCCCAGAACTGAACACCTGGCTGGGTAAATTAGATAAAGCCGATCCGGAATGGGATCAGAACAGACTTGAAGGGCTATGGGTTTACCAGCAATTCAATAAACCAAACAAGGTGTTGCTTGAAGAGCTTTTACAAAGTAAATCTCCTGCAATCCGTGCTGCAGCAACACGCGTCTTATATTATTGGGCAGACCGAATTCCAAACGCACTGGATCGCTTGATAAAAATGTCTACAGACTCCGAACAGCGTGTTCGACTAGAAGCTGTAATTGCTTTAAGTCATTTCAAAGATCCTAAAGCGGTCAAAGCCTTGCTTGCCGTTTCGGATATGCCTACCGACGATTATATCAATTACGCCTTAAACGAGTCCTTCAGACACTTAAGACCTGTTTGGGTGAATATGTTCAAGACTGACAAGAAATTCCTCGCAAATGAGCCCAAAAAGGCAGATCTCTTATTAAATTCTGTCGCGACCAAACGAGAATCCATTTATATTGGCTTTGTTGCCGAGGATCCAACCGCAGCAAAATACAGCGAACCAAAACTCAGCATAGAAGAATTCAATCAGATGAAAGGTGCCGCTGCGGTAAGCCGCTATTTGGAACAACACAAAGAACTATTGGAAGAACCTCAGGCAAACCCTGAGCCTAAACAAGAGCCTGCAAAAGAGAAAGAAGCATCTTCAAAGGCAACTCATATAATAAAAACATTGCCTGGAAAAATGGCTTATGACAAGGAAATCCTGGAGGTTTCTGCCGGTGAAAACATAATTCTTGAGTTTGATAACAATGATCAAATGCCTCATAACATCGTGTTCACCAAACCTGGTGCCCAGAAAAAGGTCGGTCAGGCTGCAGATAATATGTCGGTGGAACCTGATGCATACGAGAAGAACTTTATTCCAGATATTCCGGAAGTCCTATTCGCAAGCCCTTTGGTACAAGCAGGACAAAGTTATCAGATGCAGTTTGTGGCCCCAAAAGAAAAAGGGGAATACCCTTTTATCTGTACTTTCCCGGGACATTGGCAAATTATGCATGGCATTATGTTAGTGAAATAAGATTGCATGTAGGGGTTAAGTGGATTAACCCCTATCCTTTTAACTTAGGCCCTTCTTTCATCAAAGTAGCATATGAGAGCCTAAAAGCCGATAAACTTTGATATCCCACCATATAGGCAATTTCAGTCAAAGTATATTGCTTGCTATCCAGCAATTCAATGCTCTTCAGAATACGAACCAGCTGCAAATATTTTTGAAGTGTAATCCCTGTTTCCTTTTTGAATATCCTTTGTAAAGTTCTTACCGATAGATTGGCCAAATCGGAAAGCTCCAGAATATCCAGATTAAACTTATAGTTAGCATTGATGTAATTGCAGATGGGAATCAAGCGCTCATCATTGGGTACAGGAATTTCAAGTGACTTGCTTTCCTGACAGAAATTCGGCAGGCTAAATAACATGGCCTGTAAAAACAACTTTTGTTCCTGATCACTCTTCAACACCTTATTCCATTTTTCTGCATAAAGCAACATCTCTTTTAATACTGCCGGAGCTGGAAAAACATGGATTGTATGGTAAAAATCATTATTTGGAACCTCCTTGAATAAAACCAACATCAAGTTAACTGCATTGGATTCAGTACTTGTCCGATGAGCAACCTTGCTCGGAATCCAAATCACATGATGCTGGGGAACCAAGTAGATTCTTTTATTGATATGAAAATATTGATAGCCCTCCGTTACATAAGTCAACTGAAAGGATTCATGTTGATGCTCCTCCTCTCCATGGTGCCATTCCGAATCATACCAAACATAGGTATCTGTATGAATATCATCCACATGAATGCTAATCTGATGGTCCAAATCTGCCAATTCTCTCATGTCGTTTTATATATAGTAAATGGCAAAGTTAACAAAAACGACAAGCTTATCTTTGTCCTCAAAGTAATTTGGGAGAGTTTTCCAAGAACTATTCCCCACGGAGGAAGGCATGAAACAAAATTCAAACACAACATTTTCCTGGTTAGGTATTCTATTGGTCATTTGGGTGGCGAGCAACTTGAGGTCACCGATCACAGCGGTAGGCCCAATATTGGATGAGATTAAATTGGCCATGAATTTAGATAATATTCAAGCTAGTTTATTGACCTCCATCCCATTGATTGTATTTGCTTCCTGTTCTATTTTAGTCAGTAAAGCAACTGCCCGTTTAAATATCCGTCATGGACTTATCTACGCCCTTTTATTCTTGATAATTGGATTATATCTTCGGGTTTATGGGAATATCACAACCTTATATATTGGCTCGGTCCTTTTAGGATTGGGAATATGTATTGGAAACGTCCTGACCCCTGCTTATATCAAAAATGAATTTCCGGCAAAAATAGGGTTGATGACTGGAATCTTTTCCGTCTCCATGAACCTTGTTGCAGCATTGGCCTCTGGATTTAGTATTTCAATAGGTAAGTGGACCGGAATGGGTTGGAAAGGCTCTTTAGGGATTTGGATCTTCGTGGCCATAATTGCCTTAATAATTGTATTTGCAGAGTTGTTTTGGGGAGCAAATACAGCAAGTCAGCAAAGCAAAAAAGAGGAAACAACTAAGTTCAATATCTTCAAATCCAAACAAGCCTGGAACATTAGCCTTTTCATGGGCCTGCAATCATTGATTTACTATTGTCTGGTTGCCTTTTTGCCAACGGTGCTTATGGAATACGGGATGAGTAAATCCGAAGCTGGCTGGGTATTTTCCATTCTTCAATTGGCGATGCTTCCCGTAATGTTGGTTAGCCCGGTTATTGCCAGTAAGATGAAAGACCCAAAACTAATGATATACTCCATTGGAATTCTCTATTTTACAGGAATCGTTATGCTGATTTTGCTGAAGACCCAATGGATTTATTTCACTGCAATCCTTCTGGGAATTTCCGGTGGTCTTGCCTTTAGCTTAGCCATTCTATTCCTGTCCTCTAGAAGCAAAACCATGGTAGGAACTATAAAAATTTCAGGCAAGGCACAATCCATAGGCTACCTAGTGGCCGCATTTGGCCCACCATTATTTGGGAAACTTCATGATTTTGACCTTTCATGGAAATATTCTTTTTATTTCCTGCTAGCTATCATATTGATAATGACCTTCTTCGGGAGAAAGTCTGCCAAACCTAGGTTTATTGAAGATCATTAATCATAAAAAAATGGCTCTAAAACCATTATGTTCCTGAATATTTCCGAGGAAAATCAGGCTTATTATGATGAAGTATTCAAAAGGGAAAACGACAAAATACTAGAAAACCCAAAGGTTTCTCAGGTATTTAAACTCCTATATAAGTGGTTAGGAAATTCGCAGAAATTAATTTTAAACCTAAATTTCTTCTGGAATAAAAGTTTAGGAATGCTCTACCGATACGCCAAAGCGAGTTAGTGAATTATTTAAATAATTACAACTTGAAATTCTTGGAGAAATTCATCTAAATACTCTCTACTAAATACTAATAACGAGATCCCATTATTCATCTCTTAGGCTGTCCACAGGTTTTGTTTGGGCAGCCCTGATTGCTTGCGAACTGACAGTTAAAATAGCTATAACAACGGCAATTGACCCAGCAAGGGCTACCATCCAAAACTGGATTTCAATTCTGTATGAAAAGTTTTGTAACCAATTATTCATCATCAACCAAGCCAAAGGTGAGGCCAGAATAAACGCTATTAAGACGAGTTTAATAAAATTTATAGATAACATTCCTGTAATACCAATTGTAGAGGCACCTACAACTTTGCGGATTCCAATTTCTTTTCTCCGTTGATTAGCAGTGAAAATAGCCAATCCGAAAAGACCAAGGCAGGCTAAGAAAATGGTTAATCCGGCAAAGATGCTCATTAACCTTCCTGTTTTTTCTTCTGCTTGATAAGTTTGGGCATACCGCTCATCCAAAAACGAATAGCTAAAAGGCATATCTGATGGAAAAGACTGATAAATAGATTTAATTTTCTGCAACAGATTTTCTGTATCTGAATTTTGAGTCCTAAGAATTAATGTCCCAGTCTGTTTACTAAGAACCATGACAAGCGGGGTAATTGGTTCATGTAATGATCTGAAATGAAAATCTTTTATGACACCAACGACTTGGAAAGATTTATTCTCATTGTTGGTTATGGTTTTCCCAATACTCCCCTCTTTCCAACCTAATTCTTTTGCCGCGGCTTCATTAATAATGACTGAAAGACTATCATTCCCAAATTCTTTTGAAAAATTTCTACCTTCTTTTAACTCCATTCCCATGGTTGGAATATATTGTTCATCAATATCATACCGAATTAATTTTACAAATTGATCGGTTTTACTTTCCGGATAAATAAAGTAGTTATTATTGCGGCTTTCACCTGCTGGAATATAGGGTGAGAATGAAACATCTTTAATCCTACTGTCTTCGGAAAGTAAATTAGCGAATGTTCTCTCATTATTTCCCAAAGACCATGTAGGGATAATAAGCACGTTTTCCTTATTATATCCGAGTTTGATATTACGCATATAATCCAACTGCTTCATGACCACAATAGTTCCGAATATTAAGCAAACCGAGGTCATAAATTGAAATACCACCAGACCACTTCTTAAGTTTAATCCTTTGCCTGTATTGTTGATTTTTCCTTTTAAGACGCTCAAAGGATTAAATGCAGAAAGATAAACAGCAGGATAGAAACTTGAGGTCAGACCAACAAGAAGTCCAAAAACCAAAAGAAGCGGAATAATCTTTAGGAAGTCTAGATTTCTAATTTCCATTTCCTTCCCAGAAATTTGGTTGAATAAAGGAAGGGCTAAAATGACTAAAACAATAGCCAAGCCTAAGGCCATAAATGTTAGAAGTATCCCTTCAACCATAAACTGCCCTCTAATCCCAGTATTATCTGCCCCTAGCATCTTCCTCACGCCAACTTCTTTACTTCTTTTAAAACCACTAGCCGTTGATAGGTTCATGAAGTTAATCGTAGCGATGAACAACATAAAAACAGCAACCACACTAAAAATATAGATATACCTTAAATCACCAGGAGCACTAAGATCATAAGTGAAATTAGAATGTAAGTGAATATCTGTTAAAGGCTGTAAATAAAGTCCGATGTGATTTCCAGATTTTTGATAATCCTGGTAACTCATTCCAAAACCAGACATAAACTGAGGTGCAATATTCTTATCGAAGAGTGATGTCAAGCTTTTCTGTACTTTTTCTCGCGATGCATCTTTCCGCAGTAAGACATAAGTGAAATATTCAGAGGTCATCCAGGAATCTGATTTTGAATCTTGAATTCCCTCTAAAGACGTAAAAATATCAAAATTGAAATGGGAGTTCTTTGGAATATCCTTAATTACACCAGATATTTTTAAAATCGTAGGATTATTTTTAATAGCTAAATTTTGCCCAACTACATCGGTTGTACCAAAATATTTATTTGCCATAGACTCTGTTACTATAGCTGAATTCGGAAAGTTGAGTGCAGTGTTTTGGTCTCCTTTAATAAATGGCAAGGAGAAAATATCGAAGAAAGAGGCATCCACGGATGCTAATTTTTCCTCATTAAAGATCTTATTATTAACGACAAATAAGGGTGAGCCTCCATTTCTTAGTCTGGCTGCATCCTCAACCTCAGGTATATCCGCTTTCATGGTTGCCGCAACAGGAGGCATAACATGAGCTTCATTAATTTCTCCTCCTTTGACAGTACCCCGAAAAACTATCCGCTCGATACGATCCGCATTTTTATTGAATCGATCAAAGCTATATTCATCCCAAACATAAATACTAATCATTAAACAGGTGGCTATTCCTAAAGCCAATCCAATTACATTGATTAGTGTAGTAGATTTATTTTTTGATAAATTTCGCCATGCTATAATAAAATTGTGCTTAATCATAATCTAGATTTTTAGAAAACTGAACTGCCAATTTAAATTTCACAATTCATCTGCCACAATTCCAAACATCTGACCAGCAATGATTTAAACAGAATATTACAGGTTTAGCCTGTACGGTATCGAACATTATTTTGTCCATTATCGAACATATACCTAACACAACAGACTGGTTTAAAGCAGATTCAAAAATGTTCTCTTAAGCTTGAAATTCTTGCAGAAAATCATCTAAATACTAAATACTCTCTACTAAATACTAAAAATGCTCAGCTTTCGCTGAGCATTTTTCCGTAGCCCCGAGCAGAATCGAACTGCTATCAAATGTTTAGGAAACATCTATTCTATCCGTTGAACTACAGGGCCGCTGCTGCAAAACTAATACTTTATGAAATTAGAGCAAATTTTATTTTTTGCCTATCCCAAAAATCCATCTCATTACTCTCCAGTTATTCAATCCACTCCTCCCCACCCTCCTTCTTATCTCCATAAAGCACCATATTTCCTACAATTAAACCAACCTACTGATAACCAGGTAATCGTAATTTTGTGATATAAATCATATTTATATATGATACTGGTTTTAAATAGATAAAACCGATAGTTAATAAGTATTATCGATTATTTTTAGGCGTTTAAAATCGTATCTTTGTATCACAAAAAAGAAAAGAAAAATATTATGAGTTTTACAGGTAAAAATTTTCCGAACATCACAGTAGATGCAATTGACTATTTAGGCGACAATTTCACGTTGAACTTATTCGAAAAAGCGAAACAAGAGAACAAGAAGATCTTATTATTTTGGTATCCAAAAGACTTCACGTTCGTATGTCCTACAGAGTTACACGCGTTCCAAGAGGCTGTTGCTGAATTCGAGAAAAGAAACACTATCGTAATCGGTGCTTCATGTGACTCAGCAGAGGTTCACTTTGCTTGGTTAAATACAGCAAAAGACAACGGCGGTATCGAAGGTGTAGAATACCCGATCATTGCTGATACTAACCGCAATCTTTCTAGCGTATTAGGTATCCTTGAAATGAAAGAAGTAGAACACCCAGAATACGGAACTCTAGTTGAAGGTTCTGCAGTGTCTTACCGCGCAACTTACTTGATCGACGAAACTGGTAAAGTATTCCACGAATCAGTAAACGATATGCCTTTAGGTCGTAACGTTAAAGAATTTATCCGTTTGATCGATGCTTATACGCACGTTCAAAAACACGGTGAAGTGTGCCCAGCAAACTGGGAAGAAGGTAAAGAAGCAATGAACGCTACTCGTGATGGCGTAGCTTCTTACTTAGCACACAACTAATATTCCACCTAGTAAAAGAGGAGGATAATCCTCCTCTTTTTTATTTGGTATAACTTTTAAAACAATAAACATGTTAGAAGAATTAAGCACAGATAATCTACAAGAAGTCATCAACAGTAATGATACGGTGATGGTTCAATATGCCGCTTCTTGGTGTGGTAACTGCCGCATTATGAAGCCTAAATTCAAAAAATTAGCCGGTGAGAATGAAAACGTGAAATTCATTATCGTAGATGCAGAGAAATTCCCTGAGTCTAGAAAACTTGCTAATGTAAACAATCTCCCAACTTTCGCAGCTTTCAAAGGCGGTAAGTTGATCAATCAAGTACAAACAAACAAAATCGAAGGATTAACAGAACTATTAAATGAAGTTACCAATAATTAAACATCTTACCGAGTTTATCGCAGAGAATGACGCCGATTTCGTGTTAGAAACCATTGAAACATTGGAATCGTTGACAGAAGTCTCCCAATTAAAAGACGAAGAGCTAGATGTTATTGGTGAATTAATCTCCAATATGTACGGCGCTATCGAAGTCAACAAATTGGTGCAAGATGGTATGTCTCAAAAAGAAGCCCTAAACAGCTTTATGAAACGTGTCCTGGGATCTATCGACAAGTAAATCGCATATATAATTATAGGATCATATCCATGATCAACATTCTTTTCCACAAAAAGCTGTGAATAACTCCATTTTTGTGGAAAAGTTTTTTTTAAATACCTCGGTTATTGAGATTGATTTGTAGTACTTTTATATTCATTAAAGGTTAGACCAAATAAAAGCGCATCATCCTGCTAAAAATTGAACCTACGGAATTTACACCATGGTTTAAAGTCGAAGATTTTTAATTGTTGGTAAAAGGAATCAAATTATTTTGATTCCTTTTATTTTTTTACCCCGAATCTTATTACTTTTAAGGATGATTCATAGATTCTTAGGCCTACTTTTCCTCTTTCTTGCCTCTTTCTCAGTTGCCTTTTCTCAACAAAGCAACTCGGCAGCTCTTATCAAACTCAAGATTGATAAACTCGGAACCTTAGGCACAGCATTATATTTTGCGGCTCACCCTGATGATGAAAACACCCGTCTTATTGCTTATCTGGCGAATGATAGAAAATACAGAACCGCCTATTTATCTTTAACGCGTGGGGATGGTGGACAGAATCTATTGGGAACCGAACAAGGTATTGAACTCGGATTGATCCGAACTCAAGAACTATTAGCCGCTCGTGCCATCGATAAAGGCGAACAATACTTTAGCGCAGCTTATGATTTCGGATTCTCCAAAACGCATGATGAAACCTTCAGCTTCTGGAAGAAAGAAGATATTCTACGCGAAGCAGTCTATTTGATCCGAAAATTACAACCGGATGTTATCATCAACCGCTTCCCTCCTGACAGCCGTGGCGGTCATGGACATCACCAAGCCTCAGCGATGCTCGCTAAGGAAGCTTACGAAGCTGCCGCAGACCCAAAACGATTTCCTGAACAACTAAAAGATCTGAAGCCCTGGAAGGCTAAAAGAATCGTCTGGAATACAGCCAACTTCGGTGGAATGAACAATACCTCCGAAGAACAACTTAAAGTCGTTCTGAATGACTATAACCCCTTAATGGGCTATTCCTATGGTGAGATTTCAGCAATGAGCCGCTCTGAACATAAAAGCCAAGGTTTCGGATCTGCGTCTAACCGCGGGAAGACAACGGAATACTTTGATCATGTAGCAGGTGAAAAAGCTACTCAGGATCTCTTTGATGGTGTAAATACCACTTGGGAAAGATTGGCAGAACCAGTAAAACCTATTGAAGCCAAAATTCAGGAAATTCAAAAGGCCTATGACCTGAATCATCCTGAAAACTCCATAAAAAGTCTCGTTGAGCTTCATAAACTGGTTAAAGCCTTGAAACCTTCTGTTTACAGGGACAAGAAAATCCAGGATATTGAGGATATCATCTTATCATGCGCGGGTCTTGTAGCGGAATCAATCGCCTCCAAGCCTAATTTTGTGGTTGATCAAGAATTCCCTGTCAATAATGAAATCATTAAAAGAGCTTCGAATATTGAAGTGAAGTTAATCGCTATAGATGATAAACAGATCGGCGATGTTTTACCTGCCAATGAAACTAAAAAATTTGAAGCCCAGAAATCAATCAATCATTGGACTCAACCTTATTGGCTTGAAAAACCAAACTCATTGGGGAAATTTGATATTGAAGACCAGGACTTTGGTTTTCCAGAAAACCAGAATAACCCATCCACAAAATTCAAACTGGAAGTAGCGGGGCTTCCCATTACTTTTGAAAAACCAGTTGAATATCGCTATGTGGACCCTGTTCGAGGGGAAATCCACCAACCTGTATCCATTTCTCCTGTGCTGACTGCTTCTATCAGCTCTAGTCAGGCACTTCTAAAAACTGGAGAAAAGAAAACGATCAGCTTGATTATTAAAAACAATAGCGACCAGAATCAAAAAGCACAATTAAGTTTCAAACAGACCGACGGATTGACCATCAGCCCAAATCAGGAGAGTTTTGAGATTCCTGCAAATGAGACTTCTGTAAAGACTTTTGAGATCTCTAATCCCAAAAACTCGGCAAGCAGCGAAATTCAACCTCTTTTGAATGCTGAGCCTATACATAGTTTCAAGAAGATTTCCTATCAACATATTCCGGATATTACCTGGTTCCCATTGGTAAACCTAAAAGTTAAAGCACTGGAAATTAACAATCCTTTGAAAAAAATTGGTTATATTCATGGGGCAGGTGATTTAGTTCCATCTGCATTGGAAAACATTGGCGTTCAAGTCGACCTCTTGAACAGCGATTTGTTAGCCAGCACTAACTTAAAACAATACGATGCTATTATTGTCGGTATCCGGGCATATAACGTAAGTCACAATGCCAACCAATGGTTGCCTGTGCTCTTTGATTATGTGGAACAAGGCGGGACGGTCTTGGCCCAATACAATGTAAACTCAAGGATGAGCACCAATAAATTTGGTCCATATCCATTTGAGATCAATAGAGATCGCGTAACGGAGGAGGATGCAAAGGTGACTTTTACCGAAGAAAACGACCCTATCCTTAATTATCCCAATAAAATTACAATGAAGGATTTTGAAGGGTGGGTTCAGGAAAGAGGTTTATATTTCGCCAGCAATATCGCTCCGGAATATCGCACCCCATTGAGTATGGCCGACAAGAATGAACAACAAAATAAAGGTTCACTCTTAGTTGCAAACTATGGAAAAGGGAAATTTGTATATACTTCTTTGGCATTTTTCAGACAATTGCCTGCAGGAGTTCCCGGAGCTATAAGATTATTTGTAAATTTGCTCGCTAAGAACGAAAAAAACTAAAATATTATAATGGAAAATCAAATCGAAAACTCAAACGAAGTAAACGTAAAAGGAATCATTTTATTAGTAGGTACTATTTTAGGTGCTTTAACTGCTTGGGTTGCTACTGAAACTTTTTTAGGTATTATCACTGGTCTTGTTGGTGGATTAATTTTCGCAATTATCTTCATCACGGCCTTATTGCCAAACAAAACGCATGACAGATAAAGGACTACCGCCATTCGTACGAAGCTGGAGACAATTCTATTGGATTATTGTCATCTGGTTAGTCGTTTGCATAGTTCTAATGTATATTTTTACTAAATATTTTGGATGAGTAGTATCGATTGGATAGTACTCATCTTTACCTTGCTTGCCATCGTTGCCTATGGCATTTACAAAAGCAAGAACGTCAAAACCATTGACGGCTATATCCTCAGTGACCGCTCTTTACCTTGGTACACCGTCGGATTATCAGTTATGGCAACACAAGCCAGCGCAATTACCTTCTTATCAGCTCCAGGACTGGCATACTCCTCCGGAATGAGCTTCGCACAATTTTACTTCGGATTACCATTAGCCATGATTGTCCTCTGTATTACCTTCGTGCCTATCTTCCATAAGTTAAAGGTATATACAGCCTATGAGTTCCTCGAAAAAAGATTTGATATCAAAACAAGGGTCCTTACAGCAACTCTATTCTTGATTCAGCGTGGGATATCTACGGGTATTACCATCTTTGCTCCCGCTTTAATCCTTTCTACCATATTGAATATAAACCTGACCATGACCACCATCGGAATTGGCACTTTGGTTGTGATCTATACGGTTTACGGCGGAACAAAAGCGGTATCATACACTCAACTCCTGCAGATGTCCATTATCTTCGGTGGACTACTCCTTGCAGGCGTGCTCGTTGTACATCTATTGCCTCAGGATATCGGGTTTAAGGAGGCCTTGCATATTGCTGGTAAGTCTGGGAAAGCAAATGCCATAGATTTTAAATTTGACCTCGATAATCAATATACGGTATGGACGGGTTTGATTGGTGGATTCTTCCTCCAACTCTCCTATTTTGGGACAGACCAAAGTCAAGTAGGTAGATACCTAACAGGCTCTTCCGTAAAAGAAAGTCGCCTTGGATTATTAATGAATGGTCTTTTGAAAGTGCCAATGCAGTTCTCGATCCTGTTGATAGGTATTTTGGTTTTTGCATATTACCAATATCATACACCACCACTATTCTTCAATAATCAGGTAATAGAAAAACTTGAAAATAGTGCCCACCAGCAGGAGTATCAGGATATCAAACAGCGACATGAGGTCTTGAGCGAAGAAAAAACTGTTTATATCAATCAACTGACTGATGCCTTAAAGAGCAAGCAGGAGGATAAAATTGACGAAGCTAGAACAGAACTACAGCTCTTCAATGAAAAGGACAATGGCCTAAGAACAGAGTTGCTGGATTTAATCAAGAAAAACGACCCCACAGCCGACACAAATGACACAAACTATATATTCCTTCGTTTTGTGACAGACACGTTCCCTAAGGGCCTTATTGGACTTCTGATCGCTATTATCTTTTTGGCTTCCATGGGCGCCACGGCGAGTGCCATCAATTCCCTATCCTCAACCACGGTAATTGATATCTACAGAAGGTTTGTGAAAAAAGACGCCAATGATGCTCATTATTTAAGAGCTTCAAGAATTACAACGCTCGGTTGGGGTATATTTACAATCTGCATTGCTTTATACTCTAGCCAGCTAGGAAACCTGTTGGAAGCGGTAAATATCTTGGGTTCCCTCTTTTACGGAACGATACTGGGTATATTCTTGGTGGCATTTTACATCAGAAGGATTGGCGGAAAAGCGGTGTTTTGGGCAGCTGTAATAACCGAAGTTATTGTTATTGGAATTTGGCAGATGAATATTGTCGCTTTCCTTTGGCTAAACCTGATAGGTTGTTTACTCCTTATCCTGATCAGTTGGCTTCTTCAAATCTGCTTGGGTAAATCCCAAAAAAATAGGATTGAAACCCTTCAATCCTAATATTTCTTTAAATATATCCTCTAATAATACTTTCGATAGAGATCATATAGAATGGCTTTATCCCGTTCGGTGAGTATACCTGAAAGATCTGACTTGACAAACTTCCGTTTAAAAGACTTGATTGCGGCATCCTGATTCGTCAAATCATAACCCATCAACTTCAAGGCGTCAATAGGATTAAAATTCATTGGAGGTGCCATTAAATAATTTGGGTTATACCAGATTCCGAATCCACGTTCTGCCAAGAGCTGCCAAGGAAAAAACACATTCGGATCATCTTTGCGCCCTGGGGCAAAATCAGCGTGTCCAATGAAGTTTTTCTGGGGAATGCTATACTTGGTCTTCAAGGTGTCCAAAAGGATCAACAAGGAGTTTATTTGGGCGTCCGGAAAAGGTTCTGAGCCGTTGTTATCCAATTCAATTCCGATTGACACCGAGTTCATATCTGTAATGCTTCCCCACTTTCCACGACCAGCGTGCCATCCTCGCATATAATCATTCAACATCTGTACCACGCGACCATCCCGACCAATCACATAGTGGCTGCTTACTTTCGTATGGGCCAATTGAAAGGTACGTATGGTTTGAGCTAAGCTGGATTGAGAGGTATGATGAATCATAACAAATGAAGGCTTGCGCACATCATAATGAATGGCGCTAGCATAATCATATTGTTTATTGTTACCTTGCAAAAACATATTCCACGCCTGTTGCTCCGGGGTAAGTTCCGCAGCAGCTATAACAGGAGCTATCTTTGCCTGTTCAATGACATCTGGCGTTTTATTTAAGGTATCCAGCCGCGGGGCTGAACTTTCAACTACCGTTGAAGGGCTAATAACAGATGTCTTTGATTGTAATACCTTCGTCTTCTTGGCCGTTGAACAACCAACCAAGAACATCACTCCACACACCGCAACAATCAGTCGCACTGAAATTATTCTCATCTATCTTATTTTGGTAAATTAAGCAATACCCCCATGGATAACATTTGATTCCATTGAACCTTATTATCTAGGGCAGTATCATATAACACAACCCCACCTAATGCCACATTGATCAAGGAAGTCACCTTCGCTGTTAAGGTCGCATCTAAACGATGTGTTGGGTCTGTAATATCTTCGTAGTCCGCGAATAGGTTATAACGCGCCTTTAAATGCAAATTCTTCGTTAAGTTACGGTCTAAGTTGGCTGTTAACTGGAATGCCAGCTCATTATTGAAGATCTTGCCTTCTTCAACACCAAACATTGGGCCTGTACCTTTGGTCACATCATTCGGATCTTTATATTCTCCATGTTTTTGGAAATAGTCATAGGCATTCAATGGCTTCAATCTATTATCCAAGATTAAAGTCTGTCTGGCCGTACCGGTACCGAATCTTAAAGAGAAGGTTTGATCAGGTTTGTACTCCAAACCGAATGATTCCGTAAAATAACCCGGAGCCATAAATGAAGATTTTAAACCGGTGATCACCTCTTCACCATCCACCATCGCATAGTGGAATGAATTGTCAAATTGAGTCTCATAAGTCAAGGACAAATAGACCGCCCATGATTTGGTCAACTTATACGCCAATTTATTATCCCAGAATATCCGGTCATTATTTGGCTTTGCCAATTGGCCTTCATTCTTTACTTTACCGTATTTTAAATCAACCTCTGAAGTAAAGTTAAAGTTGTTCCTGTTGAACTCCGATTTATGCCAAAGAATCCCACCAATGGCGAATGAATTTAATCCCCCTAATTTCCAGTTTTCACTAAAAGCCGCTTGGTTAAAATTAACTCCTAAGCGAGTCCAATGTTTCCAGTAATTGACACGTAAATCCAATTTTGGAATCGGCACGTTTATATTTTTGATGGCCAATGCCCGGCCTGTAGTATCCTCTGAAATAGCACTATCTGGGCGTACGCGCAATTCACGTAGGTCTTGTGCTTGGGTCAGGCTCATCCCGAAAATAAAAATGAAAACAGGTAATAGGTAAATTTTTATATTCATGTTAATTCTCTTTTTTTACGTCTAACTTAATTTCTGGTAGTTCTCGCAAAGGTCGTAAATTTGGGTGTAGTTTGAACACTTCGTATTTACTTTTTATATATTTCACCATTTGATAATAGTTAGCTGTAGACACAAATTCGTATGTAGGCCTAAAAAGCTGCATAAATACCTTCAATTCATCCCCTTCCAACCCGACTAAACTACGCACCAATTCCGGCGTAAAATTAAAGTCAATGATATTTTCTTCATGCAATTTTCCAATAAATTGGGTAAAGCGCCGCGCGTTTTTCCCCTCCTTACTGACCATATTGTACAACGAGTTTATATTCAGCCCAGCTCCGGTCCGCCCAACAGAAAATAAATCTCCGGGTGTAGACAACTCAAAAGCCTTGCCATAATCTCTTTTTATCTCTGCTAAAACCTCATCAGGGCTCTTCCGACCAACAACTGTAACCGTTTCAATCTGAGCAACATTCTCCTTTAAGTTGACAATCAAAACCGCATTATTATTGTAAACCAAGGTGTCCGAAAAATATCCAATCTTCTTAAAGACCAAAACATCCCCAGCTTTTACGGAAGTTCTAAACTCTCCCCGAGCATCGTTATAAATGTATTTTTGAGTGTTTAGGTTCCTAATCTGCACTTCTCCAAGCCTTCGCTTGGTATCCTTGTCATATACAATCCCTTCCAGACTTTGCTGTGCAAATAACAAAGTTGGTCCAAATAAACAAAAAATATAAAATATATGGACAAGAATTTTCACTCCTATAAAACTACGTCTTAGAAGAATAGCTTGCTAATATTTAACATCTTTTAATGGGGCTTGTAACTATTTTGATACGACCAGGAGTTGTCCAACGGAGACCGCATCAGTAGAAAGACCATTCCATTGTTTGATATTGTCTACGCTGACATTATATTTTCTGGCGATGGAATACATGGTATCGGTTGCTTGGACTTCATAAATCGCCATAGCGACAGGTTTCTTGATTTCCTCTACGGGCACATCAGGTTCTACTACTTCTTTTTCTTCGATTACTTCTTCCACTTTCTCCACACGAGCCACTTTTTCTATTGGAGCTTCAGCAATATCGTATTGATGAAGGTCGTAGCGTTCGATTAGATCGATTAGAAGTTCTGGGTAGCGAGGGTTTGTGGCGTAGCCTGCTGCTTTTAGACCTTTTGCCCAGCCTTTATAATCATCTTTTTTTAGGGTAAAGAGATTCTCATAGCGTTTACGAAGTAAAAATTGGGAATGGTCACGGAAAGATTGCTCAGGGTCATTATACACGCGGAAACAATCATTATTGGTATCATCAGGGCGATTGACAGACTTGCCGGACCATGAGCCGCCACATTTGATTCCAAAGTGGTTGTTCGCTTGTGTCGCGAGGTAGCTGTTCCCGTTTCCTGATTCTAAGAGGGCTTGCGCCAATTTAATACTGGCAGGAATGCCGTATTTATTCATTTCCTCGATAGCGATGCCTTTATAGCGATCGATATAGGACAATCCACTCATGGATGTCCCTTTATTGCCCGATGATGAAGAGTTCGGTTTAGAGGTACTGCTGTTGGGCTTTCCGTTAGGATGCTTAAGTACTGTGTTTCTTTTAGTTCCACATGAAACAAAAAATAAGGCCAATATTAAACTGGCCAATAAAAACTTCTTCATCGTGTTGACAAATGCGCTTAGTTAAGATTAATTTTCTCGTCGTACTTTTCTAGGTCATAGGTATTGATCGTTGAGATCACCTTTCTAGACCAATCGCCAGTTTCTGAATACCCAGATTTAGCGATCCCTTTTACCCAACCTTTATAATCTTCAGAGTTGTGTTTGTCGAACAATGGCTGTGTAGCTTTCCTTCTTTGAAGAAGCCCCACAAAATCACGGTAAGAATCCAATACCGAACCGTAGCCTTTATACGCCGAACGGATCTTTTTACTGCTGTTCTTCCCCTTGATACCAAAGTGGTTGTTTAAATAGCGTGCAATTCTACTGTTGCCATAAGCACTTTCATGAATTGCTACTGCTAAAATTACAGAAGCCGGAACCCCTGTTTCACGCATTAGCGTTTGAGCTGCTGGACTATGTTTCTCGATATACGTCTTTGTCGTATAATCCTGAGCATATAATCCTAAAGTTGAAAGAGTGATAAGTATACATACCACAAAAATCTTTCTACAATAATCTAGCATAAAACTTGCTTTAGTTTAACACTACTTTTTGCGTAGCACAAAAAGCCCATCTCTAATCGGCAGTATGAGTTTCTCAACTCGTTTATCCCCTGCCAAGGTTTGATTTAATTCTATTACTTGCTGTGTTTGCTTGTCCGGCTTTTCATCAAAAACCTTGCCCTTCCATAACACATTGTCAACTAAAATTAGACCTCCAGGTCTAACCCGGTCAACCAACATGTTAAAATAAATGAGGTTACGCTTCTTGTCGGCATCAATAAATACCAAATCAAATGTTCCCTCAATCGTCGGAATAACCTCCGCAGCGTCTCCAATATGATATTTAATCTGACTAGCATATGGCGATTCATCAAAATAGGATTGAACTCGCTCCTCCTGCTCTTCATTGATATCTATCGTATGTAAAACACCGCCATCAACTACTCCCTCAGCCAAACACAGGGTCGCATATCCCGTAAAAGTCCCAATCTCTAACGCTAACCTCGGCTGTACTAATTTGCTTAACATACTCAGCACTCGCCCTTGGTAATGCCCCGATAACATATGCGGCATTGTCTCCTTTAGATAGGTCTCTCTATTGACCTTTTTTAACAACGAATTTTCTTCGTCTGTAGTATCTTCCAGATAACTGTTTAGCGGATTAGACTCTTCAAACATACTGCGCAAAGATAAATATTAGCTATGCTTCCAACCAAGAATTATTTTACAAAGCGCTGATTATCTTTTACTTACAACGTAACACCCACAAGTATAAACAGCGTTTAAAGCCTTTAAATGCTGTTTGTGAAAAGTGAAAATTTTCAACCATTATTTAAATTACGTCATAAAACTGACCTTTAATCGGAAATCGATTTCATTTATAAACTATCGATTTTAGGGAAATGATATTCGAATCTTTTCCATTTCTTGTTCAAGAAAAACTCGCTGTTTCTGGGGACTTTCTTCGGACCTTCTTCGGACATCTCCCGGATCTTGGCCGCAAAAATCCGAACAAGGTCCGATGAAGATCCGAGCCAGCTACGGTACATCTCCGGGATTAATAATAATTAAAGTAAAAGGAATCCAAAATAAGACCCGAAATTCCTAAACAAAAAAAGGCCTGGAAGTAATCCCAGACCTTTTAATAAAAATATCTTTTCGAAAAATTAATCTAAAGAAGCGGTAATCAAACGTAGAAACTCTGAGCGAGTTACATCATTTTGAAATGCACCTGTAAATGCAGAGGTTGTGGTTACCGAATTTTGTTTCTGTACGCCACGCATAGCCATACACATGTGTTTACATTCAATTACGACTGCAACACCTGCTGGTTTTAACGTTTCTTGGATACAATCGCGGATTTCATTGGTCAATCTTTCTTGCACTTGAAGTCTTCTGGAGAAAACATCAACCACACGGGGGATCTTGCTTAATCCTACGATATGACCATTTGGGATATAAGCGATATGAGCTTTACCAAAAAATGGAAGCATGTGATGCTCACACATCGAATAAACCTCGATATCCTTTACCACCACCATTTGGCTATATTCTTCTTCAAACATGGCGGCACGCAACAATTCTGCCGGGTTAACATCGTAGCCATGGGTTAAAAACTGAAGGGCTTTAGCAACACGTTCTGGTGTTTTAATTAAACCTTCACGATTAGGATCTTCTCCTAAAGCTTGAAGAATATCTTTATAATGTTCTGCAATACGTTCAACATTCTTTTCGTTGTATTGGTCGATTTTTAAGTAACCGTCCTGTTCGTCATCATCAAATTGTTGAAATTTGCTCATTCTTACTATTTGTTATGGGTGAATTATTCGCCGAAATATTCGACATAATTATTTTCAGTCTCGTGTAGTCTGACTGCATGTAGGAAAACCTTTTCTTTTTCAAAGAATGGTTTCAAGATATGGAATATTTCCATGGCAATAACCTCAGTAGAGGCCATTTTACCTTCCATAAAATCTACATCCAGGTTGACGTTTTTATGGTCCAGCTTGTCGATAACCTCTCTGATAATAATATCTTTCATCAGTTTAAGGTCAATCAGGAAACCTGTTTCAGGATTGACAAGGCCTTTTACAGTCACATATAAGTCATAGTTATGACCGTGCCAATTCGGGTTAGAGCAGTTACCAAAAACACGCTCATTTTCCTCAAGTGACCAGTCTTCACGATGGAGCTTATGGGCAGCATTAAAGCGTTCGCGTCGTGTTATATAAATCATAATGACAAAGATAAAGTAAATTAGCGTAAATTAGTACTTTGAGCAACATATATGAAAACTCTTGTCGTCGCCGCCACAGAACTTGAAATAGCCGCATCTATTCCCACATTAATAGAAACTAAAACAGATTACCTGGTCACAGGCGTGGGTATGCTTGCGACGGGTTTTGCCTTGGGCCAATACCTGCAAGGCAAAAATTACGATCTGATGATCAATGTGGGTATTGCAGGAACGTTTAACCCTTACCATAAGTTGGGTTCTATATTCAAGATTAAGACGGACCGGGTATTTGAGTTTGGCGCAGAGAACGATCAGGATTTCATTCCAATTGACAATTTGGGCTTTGGAAATTCCGTATTTGTGGAGACCTTGCCAAATTGGTCACTCCCGGCGGAATTTTATGAGATACCCTATACGGATGCTATTACGGTGAATAAGTCGCATGGCTCCGAAGATAGTATTTCCAAGATCAAGCAGGAGCATGGATTAACCCTATTGGAGAGCATGGAAGGGGCTGCATTTTTTTATGCGGCGAACAAGATGCGGATCCCTTGTGTCCAAGTAAGGTCAATTTCCAACTTAGTGGAAAAGAGAAATGTAGAAAACTGGAACATTCCCTTGGCGGTTAAAGAGCTTAATTCATGGCTAGAGCGCTTTGTAATTGCTATCCAACAGTAAAATCCACTTTGTAAATCGATTGTGTAGTGCTCATTCCATCGAAAATAGTACAATGGCCCTACGGAAATTCGAGAAATAATAGTATTTTTGCATATCTAAACAAAATTCACTATCTGTAATACTGATGAGAGAAATACAATTCAGAGAAGCGCTTCGGGAAGCAATGAACGAAGAAATGCGCAAAGACGAAACAATCTTTTTAATGGGCGAGGAAGTCGCTGAATATAATGGTGCCTATAAAGTGAGTCAAGGAATGCTTGATGAGTTTGGTGCTAAACGTGTTATTGACACCCCAATTGCAGAGCTTGGTTTTGCAGGTATCGGTGTTGGTGCGGCAATGAATGGTTTAAAGCCCATCGTTGAATTTATGACTTTCAACTTCTCCTTAGTTGCAATTGACCAAGTAATCAATGCGGCAGCTAAAATTCACCAAATGAGTGGTGGACAATTCTCTTGTCCAATTGTGTTCAGAGGTCCTACGGGAAATGCAGGTCAATTAGGTGCTCAGCACTCTCAAAACTTTGAAAACTGGTATGCAAATACTCCAGGATTGAAAGTGGTTGTTCCTTCAAACCCTTATGATGCAAAAGGATTATTAAAATCATCTATTATTGATCCAGATCCAGTTATTTTCATGGAGTCTGAGGTGATGTATGGTGATAAAGGTGAGGTTCCTGAAGAGGAATACTACTTGCCAATTGGTAAAGCCAATGTAGTGAAAGAAGGAACAGCAGTAACGGTAGTTTCATTTGGTAAAATGATTCCTCGTGTTGTTATTCCTGCGGTTGAGGAATTAGAAAAAGAAGGTGTTAGCGTTGAATTGATCGACTTACGTTCAGTACGTCCTATCGACTTCCCAGCAATTATCGAATCTGTAAAGAAAACGAATCGTTTAGTAATTGTTGAAGAAGCTTGGCCTTTAGCGTCTATTTCTTCTGAAATTACATTCCATGTTCAAAAGAATGCATTTGATTATTTAGATGCTCCTGTGGTACGTGTTACTTCAGCAGACGTTCCTCTTGGATATGCACCAACCTTAGTTGAGGCTTCATTGCCAAGTATCGCTAAAGTTGTTAAAGCTGTAAAAGAAGTTTCTTATATCAAGAAATAAGGAAATCTAAAATATTATTTTGAGAGCCCCAATAGCGATATTGGGGCTTTTCTTTTCTAGAGGTTTTCAAAAGGTTGAATTTATTATTCTTAACACAAAGTATTATCGGACTTGCCTAAGAAAGGGATCAATTTGAGAAAAAGGTTTAGCTTAGGTTTTGCAATTTATTTTCATTCAGGCACAAATCAATTAACCCATTTATACGGGTTTTCAATAATTTTTGGATAGACTTTACATTGTTGAAAAAATTTGTATTTTAGTTAACAAAATCTAAAAAAATGAAAAAATTATTAGTCCTATTCTTACTCTCATCTGCGGCATTCACGTCGAATGCTCAACAGGTTGAATTTAAAATGAAGCTTCCTTTAAACAAACCTTTAAAGGCGGTTACAACAATGAAAATGGATATGGAAGGTGCACAGAGTATGATCATGGATATGACTACTAAAAGTACAATCAATGTCGCTAAATTCGAAAGTCCCAACTATACAATTGAAAATACCACAGATGCCGTTAAAATGGATATTGATGCGGGTATGATGACTATTAGTTATGATTCTGAGAATCCATCAGACGATCCGACCGCAGCAGCGATGGGAGCTCAATTTGAGAGTTTGATCGGAAAGAAAATTACTATGATTACCTCTGAAACAGGTAAAGTTGTTAAAATGGAGGGAGTAGATAATGCACAAAATCCATTTGGAAACGTTGAAATGTCAGCAACTTATCCTGATAAACCTGTAAAACCAGGTGATACCTGGACTACTGAAGCAACATCAAATGGTATTACGACCAAGGCTTTAAACAAATATGTAGAAAAGACTGCCGAAGGTTATGTAATTGAAAGTACTTCAGACATGTTCAAGGATGAAACCAAAATTGGAAGTGTAGTAAGCACCTATATTGCTGACCCTACTACATTTTTTACCAAATCTGCTACCGTTAAAATGGATATGGAAGTAGAAGGTCAAAAAATCACCTCTGAAGTAATCATGAAAGTTGAATAAGCGCAATATAAAGCATAAAAAAGCCCGATAACATAATTGTTATCGGGCTTTTTTATGCTTTATTGCTTGACTAAGCGTTAACTTCAGCTTTATAATCGTCAGCGGATAATAATCCGTCAACATCAGCAGCATTGTTTAATTTAACACGGATAATCCATCCTTCACCATAAGGGTCAGAGTTTACTAATTCCGGATTAGCATCAATAGCGTCATTTACAGCCAATACAGTTGAAGTAACTGGCATAAAAAGATCAGAAACAGTTTTTACCGCCTCTACTGAACCAAACACTTCATTAGCTGCAACTTCATCACCCACTGTGTTGATATCAACAAACACGATATCACCTAACTCTCTTTGTGCGAAGTCTGTAATACCAATAACTGCTTCATCACCTTCTACACGAACCCATTCGTGATCTTTGGTGTATTTTAATTCTGAAGGAAAATTCATGTCTTTTCTATTTGTTTTTCCCCCAAAAATAGGATTAAGAAAGGAGAATACAAAAGTTATTGTATTTTTATCCTATGAATCCTGGAATCGCTAAACTATCAGATATTGCTCAAAAAGATTATAGATTAATCATTGGATTAATGTCCGGTACCTCACTCGATGGCTTAGATATTGCCTTATGCAAAATTTATGGTCATGGTAATACAAGTAGAATTGAATTATTGGAATTTGAAACCCTCGATTATCAGCCAGAATTCAGGAATTGGATCCGTAAGATATTTGCAAAAAGAACCGTTGATCAACAGATTCTCTGTGGCCTCAATCCATATATTGCAGAGGTACATGCTGAATTAATCTTAAAGGCATTAAAGAAGTGGGAATTAAGACCAGAACAGATCGATGCGATTGCCAGTCATGGCCAGACAGTATTTCATGCGCCACAATCATTGACGCAGGTCCTTTCTCTTCCAAATAGCACTCTACAATTAGGCGATGGAGATCATATTGCCGTAAAAACAGGAATCATCTGCCTTTCCGATTTTCGACAAAAGCATTTAGCTGCTGGCGGGGAAGGCGCCCCATTGGCTGCCTATGGCGACTATTTACTATTCAGTTCTGAAAAGGAGAACCGAATCCTATTGAATATTGGCGGGATATCAAACTTTACCTTTTTACCGCAAATAGGTTCAGAATTGGAAGCCTATGCTACGGATCTTGGCCCAGGAAATACCATGATGAATCAATACATGGAAAAACACTTTCAAAAAGAAATGGACAAGGATGCTGAAGTAGCCTCAAAGGGAACGGTTAATGAGTTGTTGCTTGAAGAATTACTCAAAGAACCATTCCTCATTTTGAATTTTCCGAAAACGACTGGGCCGGAGTTATTCAATTTAGAATACCTTCAAAGAGCAATTAAGATCGCATCCATTCAAGACCTTAGTCATGAAAATACAATGGCGACTTTGAATGCGTTTTCAGCAAAGACAATAATAAACGGAATTCAGAGGGCAACCGATGGGATTACGAATTTCAAAATTTATGTAAGCGGGGGTGGGTTGCACAATCCTTTATTGATGGAGCAGTTAAGAGAAGCTTTTCCGGATAGCGTAGACTCTTTTGATGAATTAGGCTTAAATCCAGATGCGAAAGAAGCTTGTTTATTTGCTGTTCTAGCGAATGAAACCTTGGCAGGAAACCCACAGTCGGTTAAACATATCAAGGACTCTCCTGCTGTTTGTATGGGGAAAATAAGCCTTCCTTATTGATCCAAGGCTTGATGGATGAACTCCTTAAAAGGAATCATGCTGGAATATTTCTCAACAACGGTTTCTAAGGCGCTAGAGGCTTCCATTTGCTTTCTGCTAAGGTTAGCTGACAAAATGAAACTTCGGTGCTTTAAAAGCTCTATATATTCGTTATCGGCCGCATATCCTGCCGGAGGTCTCTGCAATTTATCTTCAGAGGATAAATCCTCAGCTTTCCAACCTCCTTTTTCCAGGGATTTGAATAATTCTTCAGCGTTATAATCGATTTCTTGTCGGATAGCGTCCAAATGATGTTTTTCTGGCCTCCAATAACCTACAGCGATAAAAGTGCCATCCGGTTGAATATGGATATAATATTCAGGACCTGCTAATTTGCGACCATCTACCGAAATACCGGCAGCAAACCATGTTTTATAAGGATCCTTGTTTTTTGAAAAGCGAACATCCCTGTAAATACGAAACAAACATTTCTTGGCTGAGATCTCTTGATTGATATGAGGATCTAATTCTGAAAGTTTAATAATAATTCCTTCAATAAATTCAGTTACATTTTTCAGAGCCGCTTCGTACGCTGCTTTATGCTCCTGGAACCATTCTCTATTATTATTCTCTTTCAGGTTATTTAGAAAGTCAAAGGTTGCTTTTTCTATTTTCATGGGTAATTATAATAATGTTAGCAAAACATACACAAGTGGAGCAGCAATTAATAAGCCATCAAAACGGTCCAAGAAACCACCATGACCAGGCAGAATTTGTCCTGAGTCTTTGATTCCTAAGCTTCTTTTCAGCATGGATTCTACCAAGTCTCCCAACGTTCCAAATATACCAATCACCGCTGCGATACTAATCCATTGAACTTTGCTTAGAGAGCCGAAAAAATGTTCTAAACTAAAAGCCACAGCCATGGCAAGGATTACTCCTCCAATAAATCCTTCCCAGGTTTTATTTGGTGAAATTCTTTCAAACAGCTTTGTCCTACCCATAGCCTTACCAGACAAGTAAGCTCCTGTGTCATTTGACCAAAGGATAATGAGGAAACCCATAGGAATATAGGGGTTAAAGCTTCCCTGAATAAATCCTAAGCCAATGAAAAACAAGAATGGAATAGTGGCATACCAAATCCCCAATACTGTATAGGCAATATCATGGAATGGTTTTTCTCGTTTCAAATACAGTGAAGAAATAAAAAGTAGCGAGAAAAACGGAATGGATAGCAGTAAGTATTTCAATTCTAACAGACCTAAAAAGTACCCAGCAGATAAAGCCGCCAACACGGTAGCAGTTAGTGTTCCAAGGCCATTCAAGGGCTTGATACCATCTTTACTACAAATACTAAAGAATTCCTTAGCTGAGAGAATGCCTATCAAAGCAAAGAAAACCGTAAATACATATTGATTAAAAATAGTAGCACATACCAATGCAACTACAAAGAAAAACCCAGTAATAGCTCTTGTTTTCATTTATTCCTCTTCTTCACCAAAAGACCCCATCAATTCAGTGGCTTTTTCCGAATTTTCATTCTCTACATACAATTCCACGACACCAAATAAATAGGATGAATCCTTTTTATTTAATACTACTGCGGGAATATTGTTTTCAATAAGCATATTTTTTACAATTTCAGCTTCATAAGCTTGATTGTAAACTTTTAATTTAGTCCAGTTTGAGTTCATTTGAAATAGATTTTTGAGTTGAAATCTTATAACAATAAAAGGCAATGGCAATACTTGCGACAAAGCTAATTATATATATAGACACACTATAGGGTTCATCATTTTGCATGTCAATAAATGATTTTCCATCTTTTGCGTAGACATAGGCAATTATGGTTACCGAGGCATTATTCAAAAAATGACCAAATACAGGAACCCATATATTTTTTGACCATAACAAGGAATATCCAAATATTAATCCCAGAATCATTCTTGGAAAGAAACCATAGAACTGCACATGAATAGCGGAGAAGATAATGGCTGTAACCCATATTGCCACATGGATGTTCTTAAAGAGGCGTTGTAAGATATTCTGTAAAGACCCTCTGAAATAAAATTCTTCCACGATTGCAGGAATAACGGCCATGACCAATAGGTTCATCATCAACAGATCGATACGATCTACCATTACCAATCTTTCGGTCAATTCTGCCATTTGGTCTTCCTGGGTTCGCATCCAATTTTCTAAACTCTTTAAGAATTCAGGCAGTTTAAGGCTCATATTCCATTCACTGATCACAGTCATTGCAGGATTACTAACCAATAAGAACAGGAATATAAGAACCAAGTAGTTTTTCAGCTGAAATTGTTCTGTTGGGAAATATTGAAATTGCTTTGTTTCAACTTTTTGAAGCAAAAGTGATGGCAACAAAAAGGTTGAAAGGCTGCTTACCCCTAAAAGCAAATAAAGAAGATAAGGGTTGTTGTCTGGATTAATGATGGACTGGTCTGAATTCAGTAAACTCACTAAACCCTCAGTACTCAAACTTATACCTACTATCAGGACCAATTGAATGGTAAATGCGCAGGCAAAGGTTAATCCCAAAAGGATCATTAATGACATCCACGCTGAATTTTTTTTAGGTTCAAACATTTAGGTATTCTTAATATTAGATACTACAACTATCATCATTACAGCTTGGTGCTGAGCTATCACCATTTAAGAAGGTTATATTGGGGTTACTTTCTTTCCATTCTGCGAAACTTTTTTCGAGTACTTCGACAAAAACATCAACGGGTTGTGCGCCAGAAACAGCATATTTACGGTTGAACAAGAAGAACGGAACACCACGAATACCGATTTGCTGAGCTTCAGCTAAATCTTGTTTCACCTCATAAGCATATTTATCACTGTCAATCGCTGCTGCAGCATCCTCTTCGGAAAAACCAACATCAGAAGCCAGCTTCAATAATACCTCGTTATTTTCAATATTCAGTCCTTCAGCGAAGTGTGCTTTGAAAAGTCTTTCCTTCATTTCCGCTCCTTTATCCAAAGATGCTGCAAAATGAATCAGTTCATGAGATTTGAATGTATTTGCTGGAATATTCGTACTGAAATCAATGGTTATCCCTGCATTTTTACCCATTTGCTCTACATTGCCGGTCATCTCTTTCACCTGCTCCATCGGCATTCCTTTGGAACGACTCAAGTAACTGTAGGTAGTATCCCCAGCTTCATGGTGGTAATTAGGGTCTAATTGATAGCTCTTGTATTGAACTTCAATTTCATTTTTAAAGCTTACAGAATTAAGCGCTTTGTCAAAGTGTTGCTTTCCGATATAACAGAAAGGACACATAATATCGGACCAGATTTCTATTAACATTTTCAAAAATACTCTTTTAAATTAGTAAAAAGAACGAAAGCCAAGAGTTCCCCCTTGGCTTTCATTTTATTTTTAATTAACCCGGATTGGATCCGCTGGTTTTTTAAGTTCTTTGTAAGGGTAGGTTTTCATTTCATCGAGAAGGATCTGAACTGTTTTCTCCAGTTGAGGATCTTTTCCTTGAAGTAATTCCTTCGGCGTCTGTTCGACAAACACGTCTGGAGCTACACCTTCGTTTTCAATAATATAATTACCATTCAGGTCAAATACACCGAAGTTAGGTGCTGTTACCATTCCTCCATCCAATAATTGCGGATACCCAGAAATACCAACTAGAATTCCCATTGTAGTTCTGCCCACAAGCTTCCCAAGTCCCTTAAAGCGGAACATATAAGGCATCATATCTCCTCCAGAACCAGCAAATTCATTGATGATCATGGCTTTTGGTCCGAAAATTCCGTTTCCAGGCGTAGTAAAGCTTTTCCCATCACGAATTCCCCAACCTGAGATAAGTTCCCTAGACAATAAATCAATCACATAATCGGCAACTGAGCCGCCTCCGTTATTACGCTCATCCAACAATAAAGCCTTTTTATCCATTTGTGAGAAGTAATATCTGTTGAAAGAGACATACCCTTCTCTTCCTGTATTCGGCATATATACGTAGGCAATTTGACCATTACTTAGTGAGTCCACCTTTTTTCGGTTATTTTCAACCCAATATTGACGTCTTAACGCGACTTCATTTCCAAAGGAAATTGGCTTCACTGTAATATCCTTTGCTCCATTTAGGGTTGGTTTATCGTTTACCTTTAAACCAATTTGCTTATCTACTGTAAAATCAAACAAACTATAGATATCTGTATCGGCAGTTAATTCTTGGCCATTAACGGCCAGAATATACCAACCTTCTTTTACACCAAGTCCAGGTTCCGCCAATGGAGCCTTAAAGGTCGGGTTCCAATCCATTCGGTTATAGATCTTTTTAATTCTATAACGATTGTTTTCGATTTCGAAGTCCGCGCCTAATACGCCAGAGCTTACGGAGGGAGCTGAAGGCTCATCTCCAGGGTAGATATAACTATGCCCTACCACCAACTCACCAAGCATCTCATTCAATAGATAACTTAAATCAGAACGGTGATTCACATAAGGCAAGAACTTCTCATATTTCTTTTTAACAGCCTCCCAATTTGCACCATGCATATTTTCTACATAAAAGAAATCCTTTTGCATCGCCCAAACTTCATTGTAGATTTGTTTCCATTCTTCTTCTGGTTCAACCCTTAGTTTGATATTATCTAATTTCAGCTTTCCGGTATCACCTGCAGGTTTTTGTCCAGCAGCAACAATATAATAACCATCTTTATTACTGTAAATCATCTGTTTACCATCACTACTAATGCTGAAGCTGCCGGCATTTTCAACAATAACTTTCTCCTCCAGTTTGTTCAAGTCATACGCATAAATATTACTTCCACGCTTATAGATCAACATATTCTCTACTGAACCATCGAAACTATGGGAACCCTTAGGGATAGATAAAGCAATAATTCGATTATTTATCTGATCAAAATCAACTTTGATAGGCTTGATCTCCTCTTTCGGTTTATCTTCTTTAGAATCTGATTTTTTATCGTCTTTCTTACCTTTTTTATTGTCTTTCTTCTCGTCTTTGTCCTTGTCTTCTTTGGATTCTTCTGATTTTACTGTTTCTTCATCGCTTTCATTTTTGAAGATGGAAGGAGATTCACTTGAAAGAATAAAGGCATAAGGAGAAAATTCAGTATCCCGATCATAAGCCGTCATATGTAGACCGGAATTGGTTAATCCTACGTTTGTACTAGCGGAGAAAACCAAATATTTGCCATCTCTTGTAAATGTAGGTTGGGAAACAGCACTCATACCATCCGTTATCTGATGGGACTTTTTGCTGTCCAGATTATACATAAAAACGGCATTTTGACCGTTATTTAAAGTTTTCAGATAGGCAATCCATTTAGAATCCGGGGACCAGCTGGATTGGAAATAATTATAATTACGACCTGTATGTGATCCTAAATAATCATCTGCCACTTTGTTGATTTTTTTGGAATCTGCTTCTACATAATACAGGTTCAAGTGAGAGTCTGTATAGAAAAGCTTTTTGCTATCTGGGGACCAAGTTGGTTGAAAATAAAAGTTGGACGTTCCCAAGCTTATGTATGTTGGTTCATCCATACCTTTTTGGTCTCTTAATACAAGTTCATATTTGCCGTTTTTATCGGAAATATAAGAGATCCATTTTCCGTTTGCCGACCATGCAGGATATTTTTCATGAGAACCTGGAGAATTGGAAATATTACGGGCATCTCCTTTTTCCTTAGGCACCGTAAAAATTTCACCACGGGATTCAAATAATGCACGTTGACCCGTGGAAGATATTTCAAAACTGCGAATATCATCTTTCATGTCCACATAATGTCCTCTTTTAGAGATGGCATCTGCTTGAATATTTACAGCAATAGGCTTGCTGGTCTTGTTTGAAGTATTCAACAGGTGAAGTTTTCCCGCTTGTTCAAAGACTAGCTCATTCCCTTGTCCCTGTAAAGTCCGGACATCATAATCACTAAAATTTGTAAGCTTATCAACCTGTTTGGATTTAACATCATAGCTATAAACATTTACAATCTTATCTCTATCCGAAAGAAAATAGACCTTATCGCCTAACCAGATTGGTTTAACATCATTACATTTCTCCCCAGGAACGACTTGCACATCATGGGTTTGAGAATCAAAAATCCAAATGGAAGGCATACCGCCACCTCTGTATCTTTTGAAAGCGACTCTATCCCGTTCAGTAGGGTCGCCGTTTTTGATATAGGCCCAATATCTGCCATCTGGTGATGGGGATCCTTGGTTTGCCTCAGGCATTACTAAAGGGTAATCCACAGATCCATTGATCTTGGTTTTATATAACCTAGAACCAAGGGAATAATTCAGTTCCCGTTGGGTTGTAAAATATAATTCATCATTAGATAGCCATCCACGAACCACATCTGCTGATGGGTGGGAAGTAACCCTTTTTGGTTCACCGCCTTGAGTTGAGATCACATATACATCGGTATTCCCGTCATAATTTCCTGTAAAGGCTATTTTGGAGCCATCGGGTGAAAAGATCGGGTTCTGTTCAACAGCAGGGTTGACGGTTAATCTTCTTGGGTTTTGTCCATTTTTATCTGCGATCCAGATATCACCGCCATATACAAAGCTGATATGATTTTGACTGATACTGGGATTGCGTAATAATAGGGTTTCTCCATTGCTCTGCGCAAAACTTAATTGACTGGTAGCGAGTGCAAGGATGGTAAAAATATTTTTCAGCATATAATTTAATTGGTGAGTTTGGATAAAAATAGGAATTAATAGGAAAATAAATAAAGGTTAAGAGGTTGATACATAAAAATTACAATAATAATAGAAACAAAAAACGCCAGCACAATGTGCTGGCGTTCCATATCTTTTAAATAAGACTATGCTTCTTCAGATGCGATTTCCTCATCCACCAAGATTCTACCACAGTGTTCACAGATGATAATTTTCTTTCTTTGGCGAATTTCAGATTGCAATTGAGGTGGTATTTTGTTGTGACAACCAGAACAGCTATCACGTTCAATTGACACCACTGCCAATCCGTTGCGGAATGATTTACGCAATTTCTTAATTACTTTTAGAAGGCGATCATCGATATTTTTCTCGGCTTTTTCTACCTCAGTAACTAATTTATCTTCGTCTTTTTGAGTTTCGGACGTAATTGTTTCCAATTCTTGTTTTTTAGCATCCAACTCACCTTTGCTGAAATCTACGTTTTTCGCTGTCGCATCATAAGCTTCAGTTTTATTTTTGATTTCGAATTCAGCTTCGCGAATACGTTTTTCACACACTTGAATTTCTAACCCTTGAATTTCAATTTCTTTAGAAATTGCATCATATTCACGGTTATTTTTAACTTCATTTAATTGTGTTTCGTATTTTTTGATTGCTGCTTGCGCATCTTTGATCATGTTTTTGCGCTTCACAATAGAATCTTCTAATTCGTCTAGCTCATTACGAATTTTCTCGATACGTGTATCTAAACCTGCAATCTCATCTTCCAGGTCTGCTACCTCAATAGGTAGTTCTCCACGCACTTGGCGAATTTTATCAATCTGTGTTTCGATTGATTGCCACGCCCATAAAGCTTTTAGTTTTTGTTCTACGGTTTGTTCCATTAACTGTAGTATTTTATTGGATTTGTGTCTATTTCCGTCAATAGGACAGCAAAGTTAGCAAATTTTTTCTGAATTATATCTAACAATAATTCTTGTGTAAATTGCTCACTTTCAAAATGTCCGATATCCGCAATGATTATTTGTCCTTCGGCATCGAAAAACTCATGATATTTATAGTCCGCCGTAATAAAGATATCTGCACCTGAACGTTTCGCGTCGCCCAGCAAAAAACCTCCTGCGCCGCCACAAACAGCGACTCTTGAGATTTTCTTGCCCAATGTTTTGGTATGACGTATCACATTTAGATTCATCTTTTCTTTTAAATATGCCAAAAACTCAGACTCTTCCATAGGCTCTTCCAAATTACCGATAACTCCAGACCCAACATAAGAAAAAGAATTGTCAATGCCAACGATTTGGTGTGCAACCTCTTCATAAGGGTGTGCAGAAAACATAGCAACCAATATTTTTCGTTCAGCTTGAGCCGGGTAAATTACTTCAATTTTGGTTTCCTCCACCCGCTCTTGATTACCAACCTCTCCTATTGCAGGATTTGCTCCATCTAATGGACGGAAAGTTCCATATCCGGCGGTGTTATAACTACATTGATCATAATCGCCAATCGCTCCTGCTCCAGCGTCAAACATTGCCTGTCTAACCTCTTCCACATGTGTTCTTGGAACATATACTACCAATTTCTTTAATAAACCTGCCTTTGGACGCAAAATAGCCTGGTTTTCAAGACCTAGTTTGTCTGCCATTTTTGAACTTACTCCGCCTAAGACATTATCCAAATTTGTATGAATGGCATATAGAGCAATGTTATTTTTAATTGCCTTAATGACCACCCGTTCAACATAATTCCTGCCTGTGAATTTCTTCAGACCTGAAAAAACAATAGGATGATGAGAAATTATCAAATTACAGCCTTTGGCAATCGCATCATCTACAACCTCTTCCGTACAATCTAATGAAATTAAAGCCTTGTATACTTCTTGCTGTGGGTCTCCCACAATCAGTCCTGAGTTATCGTAGCTTTCTTGATAATTTAATGGAGCTAATTCCTCCAAGTGTTCGACAATCTCTCTAATTTTCATTGCTTTTATTTTTTTCCGCTTCTGCTTCCAGCCATTTATTATGTTCTAGCAATAGCACGCGGTATTGATTGATTTTAAACCAGTAAGTAATAAAATACACAAAACTGACTATCATACCCAGTATTCGCCAGAATAATGGAAATGGAAAATTATATACTAAAAAAGACCAAGCATAAGTCATACCAGCGCCCAAGGAAGGGTTCTCTTCAACCGCAATCTTACGATCAAAGAATTCATTATTCAGGGAATAGGATAGCCTCCTTGCAACTTCAAAATTCCAATAAATATTAAAAAATGGAACTACCAGAAACCAGGCTTGATTCGGCAGAATACATTGGTTTTCTTTAGAAATTAATTTTAAGGTATTTCTGACCGTATTGGCAAAAAGAGCCCAAATAATAAGGATAACGACAACGAAAAAAATACTTATTCTTTCGATTTCTGCAGTCAGTTCGGGAGAAAGTACGTCGTTCATCTATTTTTCATTGTTTAAAATGGTCAGCAATTCGTCTAATTTCTTGATTTGAGGGTTATGATCCGCTTCCATTTCTATCAGCTTCCAATGATATTTCTTCGCGCGCGTTGAAAAGAAATAAAAAGGATCTTTCTCTATTCCGCCTTGTGATTTCTCATAGGTCAAAATATAAGTTGTTGGGATTTTTAATCTTAGGGTATTCTTCAGGTGAATAGGTTCCTTAATGGAAGCCAAAGGATGTGGAACATCCCGCGGAAATGCAGTTGTGTCCTTCACCCAGGTTGGATAAACATAAACATCATCCTTACTACTTAATAAATCCGAATTTGGATTGTCACCTATATACCTTGCGACGCTTTCACCATCTTCAGGAACGAAGGCGTCCAAATAAATTACTTTTTTAATTTTCTCAGGGATACTATCAGCCACCCCAGTAATGACCATTCCGCCATAACTGTGTCCCATTAATATAACGGAATCCAACCTTTCAAATAAAATAGTATTAATTACATCCTTGATATGTGTTGTTAGGTTGACATCAGGGGATGCCAGATGATATCTTTCGCCCAGACCTGTTAAATTTACGCGATATACCTTAGCTCCTAATTTCTCAAGACCTTCGGCGGTTTTCTTAAACTGCCAGGATCCACCCCATGCACCATGCACCAATACATAAGTTGGTTGTTGCGCCTTTAGAGATAAGAAAGGAAGGCATAGGAAAAAGAGGGATATAACGATAAATTTTCTCATGAGCTATAAAAATACAATTTTATGAGGCAAATAATAAAAATATACAGGGCTTCTTATGCAAATCGATTGTAGTTTTTTTCCACTCTTCAATGGTTTGAGTTCGGATGTATTCATCAGCTGCCGTGACATTGCAAGCGACACATAATTTTGTCTGCGGTTTGCAGGATTTCAATAATTCAGCAAGCATCTGGTTGTTTCGAAAAGGGGTTTCAATAAATATTTGTGTGCTTTTTTCCTTTTGGCTGATATGCTCTAATTCTTTAATGGAACGCGTTCTATCCGCCTTATCAATAGGCAGGTAGCCTTTAAAGCTAAAATTCTGACCATTAAAACCAGAGGCCATTAGGCCTAATAAGATGGAGCTAGGTCCAACGAGTGGAATTACTTTAATACCTCTTTTATGAGCTTCATATACAACATCGGCTCCGGGATCTGCTACACCTGGGCAACCAGCCTCGGACATCAATCCAATATCTGAACCTTGTTCTACAGCTTTAAATACGTTGTTATAATTGATCTTTTCACGGCTATGTTTTCCGTAGTCATGAATAATCAATTCACTTTGCGGTATTTTGAGTCCTGCTTCCTTCAAGAATTTGCGTGCTGTTTTTTCATTTTCGACGACATATTCTTTGATATTATTAATAATATCGAGGTGTAACAGGGTATAAGAAGCTTTTTCAGCATGTTCAGCTAAGGGAACAGGTAGAAGAAATAAATTGCCTTTTGCCATGGTACAAACCTAATCATTTGCTCTTTAAATATACAGAATTGGAGGATTTGTGTTTATTTAAGTTTTACAAAAAGTTAAATTTTTCATTCTAATTTGATAAGTAAATTTTTGTTTGTTACTTTAAGTCAAACACTTATGATTATTTTTTGTCTAATAATTGTAAATTAGGTAGTTCATAATCAGGATATTTTTGTCTAAATGATGAGAATATATATATTTGGTTGACTATGACAACACAAACAACATCAGGGGTTAAAATTTCGGTTGAATCGACATATCAATCAGAATACTCAAATCCGGAGAACGAGCATTTCATGTTTGCTTATCGGATTACGATTGAGAATCTGAGTGAGTATACGGTTCAATTGGTGCGTCGTCATTGGAATATTTACGATTCAATTGGTCTTACAAAACAGGTTGATGGAGACGGAGTGGTTGGCGAGCAGCCAGTTCTTGCACCGGGAGAGATGCATCAATATGTGTCGGGTTGCAATTTAAAAAGCGATATAGGTTTTATGGAAGGCTATTACGAAATGATTCGTGAAATGGATAATTCTATCTTTCATGTTCATATCCCGCGATTCAATCTTATTGCAAACTATCGCATGAACTAATATAGCTTCAGTCAATATACTGTATACTTTTCAGATTAAAAGTTAAGTACTAACAAATATTTAATAATTTTGTGCTTGGATAATTACGTCAACACATCAGGTGAGTATTTTAAGCACAGAACAAGTTAGCCATTCCTACAATGATAGGTGGCTTTTTACCGATCTTCATTTTGCCTTACAGAAGGGGGATCGCGTAGCATTAGTTGGTATTAACGGAACAGGTAAATCAACATTATTAAAAATCTTAGCGGAGATTGTTATTCCTAGCAAGGGTAAAGTTGTGAAGGAAAAGGGATTACGCATTGGCTACCTTGCCCAGGATCCGGATTTCTCGGATTTAAAGACCATCAATGATTTTATTTTCTCTGCGGACAACGAGCAGCAACAATTAATTAAAGAATACGAGGAATTAATTGAAAATGAGGATGTTACATCTAAAAAGTTTTTAGAAGTTACGGAAAAATTGACAGCCTTAAATGCTTGGGAATACGAAAATAACATTAAGACTATCCTGAGTCGTTTCCAGATCAGCAATTTTGAGCAGCGTATTGATTCACTAAGTGGTGGTCAGAAGAAGCGTTTAGCATTGGCGAAGTTGTTGATCGATGAGCCTGATATTTACATCCTGGATGAGCCGACAAACCACTTGGATATTGAGACCATTGAATGGTTGGAGAAGCTATTGACGACAGGAAATAAAACAGTCCTTTTGGTATCGCACGACCGGTACTTTTTAGACAATATATGTACGGAGATCAGGGAGCTTGACAAGGGTCAGGTTTTTCTATATAAAGGAAATTACGCTTATTTTTTAGAGAAGAAAGCGGAGCGTGAGGCGAACGATATTTTAGCTGCGGACAAGGCTCGAAATCTTTGGCGGAAGGAATTGGATTGGATGCGGAGGCAGCCACAAGCTCGAGGTACCAAGGCTAAAGCGAGGATCGAATCTTTCTATGACTTAGAGGAGAAATCCAAGGGTCCGAGAAAGAAGGAGCAGGTAGAATTGAGCATGCAAGTTTCAAGACAGGGTAATAAAATTCTAGAGATTGAAGCTGCAGGATTTTCTGTTCCGAACAAGCATATCCTCTCCCCTTTCAGTTACACTTTCAAGAAGGCCGATCGTATTGGGTTAGCTGGAAAGAACGGTAGTGGCAAGACCACATTCTTAAATTTGATCACAGGAAATATACAGCCTACGGAGGGTAATATATCCATTGGTGAAACCACCAAATATGGCTATTACAAACAAGAAGGTTTATCCTTCAAATCGGATGAGCGGGTATTGGATATCGTGAAGAATGTTGCTGATTTTATTGAGATGAAAAATGGAGAAGTGATTACGGCTTCTCAACTATTAACGAAGTTCCTCTTCCCTCCTGAGAAGCAATTTGGCTTTGTCAGCAAACTAAGCGGAGGTGAGAAAAAGCGTCTCCAACTGATGCGTGTCTTAATGGCGAATCCGAACTTCTTGATTCTCGATGAGCCATCCAATGATTTGGACATCGACACGTTAAATGTCTTGGAGGAATTCTTAGAAAACTACCCAGGGGTTTTGGTTCTTGTTTCCCACGACCGTTATCTAATAGACAAGTTGACGGAACAACTATTTATCTTTCCGGGTGACGGAGAGATTGTCATCTATAACGGGAACTATGCGGACTACAAATTGGAGCAGGAAGCTTTAATCAAGAAGCCGGAGAAAAAGGTAGAGAAACCGAAGGTCCAAGAGAAGAAACAGAAATTAAGTTTCAAGGAGCAGAAGGAGTTCGAGGGCTTGGAAAGTGATATTGAAACTTTAGAAAACAAGGTAAGCAACTTAACGGAAGAGCTATCTCAAACAACGGATCACGTGGCGCTTCAAAAGATCGCCGAGGAGATCGAATTAACAAAAACCACTCTCGACGAGAAGACCGAGAGATGGATGGAACTAGCAGAGTTTATATAGCGTTCCACGTGAAACTAGATTTCTTATCAGAGACGAGTTCCACGTGAAACTAGAGAAAAATATATGTTTAATAAATATAACGTTATTGTAGTGGGTGCCGGCCATGCCGGATGTGAGGCGGCAGCAGCAGCTGCAAATTTAGGTTCATCGGTTTTACTCATCACCATGAACATGGGGGTGATTGCCCAGATGAGTTGTAACCCTGCCATCGGTGGTGTAGCCAAGGGTCAGATCGTTCGCGAGATTGACGCCATGGGCGGATACACCGGAATCATTGCGGATAAATCCACTATTCAATTCCGCATGCTGAATCTTTCTAAGGGTCCAGCCATGTGGAGTCCAAGAACACAAAATGACCGCATGCGATTTGCAGAGGAATGGCGCCTTCAATTAGAGTCCATTCCAAATCTTGATATGTGGCAAGACACAGTCAAAGAAGTGATCGTTGAAAACGGAAGAGCCAAAGGGGTCATCACATCCATGGGAATCCGAATTGAATCAGATGCTGTTGTTCTCACCAACGGTACTTTTTTGAATGGTATAATCCACGTCGGCGAAAAGAAATTTGGTGGCGGTAGAACCGGAGAAAAAGCAGCAACAGGTTTAACCGAGCAATTGGTATCATTAGGTTTTGAATCTGGAAGAATGAAAACTGGTACTCCCCCACGCGTGGACGGAAGAAGTTTAAATTACTCATTGATGGAAGAACAATGGGGTGATGATTCACGTGGAAGATTTTCATTTACTGATGTAGAAGTTCCCAAAGAACAAAGGTGTTGTTGGATTACCTATACCAATTCAGCAGTCCATGAAATCTTAAAAACAGGTTTTGAAAAATCACCGATGTTTACTGGTCGCATCAAAGGATTGGGCCCTCGTTATTGCCCATCCATTGAAGATAAAATCAATCGATTTGCCGAACGTGATAGACACCAAATTTTTGTAGAACCAGAAGGATTTAAAACTGTAGAAATTTATGTAAATGGATTTTCTACTTCCTTACCAGAAGATGTACAATTAAAAGCATTGCAATTAATACCAGGTTTTGAAAATGCCAAAATGTATAGACCGGGTTATGCCATAGAATATGACTACTTCCCTCCTATGCAATTGGATTTGACTTTGGAAACCTTAGCGGTAAAACATCTATTCTTTGCTGGCCAAATTAATGGTACTACAGGATATGAAGAAGCGGGAGCACAAGGATTCATCGCCGGAATAAATGCACATCAAAGAATCAATAATCAACATGAACTTATCCTGAAAAGATCGGAATCCTATATCGGTGTATTGATTGATGACCTTGTTACAAAAGGTACCGATGAACCCTATCGTATGTTTACTTCAAGAGCTGAACACCGCTTGTTATTAAGACAAGATAATGCTGATATCAGACTTACACCAATAGCCCATAAATTAGGGCTTGTCTCTGATGAACGTTTAGAAAAAGTAAATGATAAAATCAGAAACTCCGACCGAATCGTTGACTATCTAAAAAATAATTCCATTGCAACCGCAGACATGAATCCGGTCTTGGAAGAAAAAGGCTCTACTCCTATTTCACAAAAAACAAGATTATTTGGAATACTGAGTAGACCACAAATTGAAATCGAAGACATCGTCAAAGCGGATAAAGACTTTTCAGAATTTATTGCAGCCTACGATGAAGACACCATTGAACAGGCAGAAATCAAAGTCAAGTACGATAGTTATTTTGAAAAAGAAATGGAGATCGTAAACAAGATGAAGAAGATGGAAGACAAAGAAATCAATCCTGAATTTGACTATAATTCCTTAACTTCACTTTCCATTGAAGCTAGGCAAAAGCTGTTAAAAGTAAAACCGAGAACATTAGGTCAAGCTTCTAGAATTTCAGGTGTTTCACCGGCAGATATCAGTGTATTAATGGTACATATGAGTTAAAATACTGATATTCAACACTTTATATTAAAAAAATAACAAATAAAAATAAAGCGATTTAAGACAATATTTTTAAATTTATGACTCAGGTATCCAAAAAAGATAATAATTCGTTAAATCGACTAAAAACAGCTTTATTTAAGAATCTAATCTTTTTAGGTCTGGCTACAATGATTGCATTGAGCTTTGTGAAGTGTGCAAATATGCAAAAACCTACTGGCGGGCCAAAAGATTCCATCCCACCAAAATTGTTGGGTATTACTCCGGCAAACCTGTCGAAAAATTTTAAAGAGAAAGTTATTGAAATGACTTTCGATGAATATATAAAAACAGTAAATCCAGGAAAAGAATTTAGCATCTCCCCTGACCTCGAAACTCAACCAATTTATAAAATAAAAAAGAAGAGGTTCATCATCGAGTTACCAGACTCACTGGAAGAAAATACGACATACACCATAAATTTTGGAAAAGGCCTGGTAGATTATAACGAGGGAAATCCTTTCATCAATTATAATTATGTATTTGCAACTGGAGACCAATTGGATTCATTAAGTATTTCCGGACAGGTAAAAAATGGATATAGCAAAGATTTTGATCTTGAAAAAGATAAGGAGGTCATTGCTATATTAATTCCTACCAGTAGGGATACTATTTTTGGAAAGAGGAAAGCATCCTATTATACCACGGTCGATTCATCAGGTAATTTTTCATTCAATAATTTAAGAGAAGACACCTATAGGGTCTATGCCTTAAAGGATATGAATAATGACAAGATCTATAATGGTAACGATGAGTGGATAGGATTTTTGGAGGATAGTATAGCATTGACACAAAATGTATCAGGAATAGCTTTAGAATACACTAAAGGAACAGCTCCAATCTTCAGGAATCTGGAGAAAAAGATTGAAAACAATGGTTCCTTACTATTGACGTTCAATAGACCATTAGAGAATCCAGATTTAAAAATAATTTCACCTAACAATCTGGATGCTAATAAATTAGTAAAATATAAACCTTCATTAGATACGGCCAATATATACTTTGAAAATTTAGAATTTGATTCTTTAAAAGTGGCTGTATTGGAGAATAATGTTCCAATTGATACGATCAGTCTTCGGAAAGCTAGGAATCTAAAGGTTGATAATAGTATTCAACCGAAGCTAAATATTAGTAATAAAGTAGATCGTATAAAGCATATTGAATTAAGTTCAGACTATCCAATTGCATCAGTTGACAAGAACAAAGTCCTAATCATGGAAGACTCTGTTTCACGTAGAAACTTCCAATTACAACAAGACTCCGTAAATCGGGAGATGTATCATATCCGATTTAATTGGCGTCCAAACCGAAATTATGAATTAGTTTTACAAGAAGGAGCAGTATTAGGACCATTTGATGAAAAAAATAAGGAGTTCAAATCTCAATTCACTTTAAATGAAACAGAGAATTATGGTGATATCAATTTAACTTTTACTGGATTAAACGATGGAACAAATTATATTGTTGAATTAATTGATGAGAGTAAGGAGAAACTATTCGATAGAAAAACTTTACCTAACAACAGAATATTAAGCTACAAACAATTTCCTGGTGGTAAATACAGTATCAGGTTAATAGAAGATAGCAACAATAATGGCAAATGGGATTCAGGAGATGTCTATACAAAACGACAACCAGAACGCATATGGTATTTAGATCGAACATTTACCATTCGTGCGAACTGGGAGCAAAATGAAACCATTGAAGTAAACTTCAAATAAATAAAGGTTATTCAGTAAACCAAGAAGAATAAAGCACGTAATTGTGCGGTAATTTTTTCAAAAGATTAAGCTGTTCCTCTGTGAGCGGCTTAATTTTTTTGGCAGGAACTCCAGCATATAAATAGCCCGATTCACAAATAGTATTCTCTAAAACTACAGCACCTGCAGCAATGATTACATTGGATTGGATATGCGCTTTATCCATTACAATAGCACCCATTCCTATTAAAACATAATCATCTATAATACAACCATGTACAATAGCGTTATGACCGATATTAACATATTTACCAACATCGGTACCATTTTTCTCGAAGGTTCCATGTATCGTCACATTATCTTGAATATTGGAATAATTACCAATCCTAATATAGTTAACATCTCCACGTACTACTGCATTGAACCAAACTGAACAATGAGAACCAATGGTTACATCGCCCACAATGGTACAATTAGGCGCTATAAAACTACTTTCATCAATTTGAGGATGTTTATCCTTAACAGGTAATATCGTTGCCATACGGCTTTTAAATTAGCTTTTATAAAATTGTATCTTCCAGAATATCAGCATGCTGAGGATAATCCGTTGTATAGTGCAGTCCCCTACTCTCTTTTCTTTGCATAGCCGATTTAACAACCAAGTATGCAACTTGAATGACATTCCTCAGTTCACAAAGTTTAACAGATAATTTAGTTCCTTTATAGAAGGATTCTGTTTCCTCATGTAATAAACCAAGACGTCTCATTGCTCTATCTAATCTAAAATCAGATCTCACAATTCCCACATAGTCACTCATTAATTTCTGAGTTTCGCGTAAATTATGGGTAACGAGAATATCCTCATTTAATAATTGCGTATTGGATTCATCCCAGGAAGGCAGATCTTCTTGAAAATCTATACCATTAACATGTTTACTTGCATCTTCAAAGATACGATGGGCATATACAGCAGCTTCTAATAAAGAATTGGAAGCCAACCTATTAGCACCATGTAAGCCCGTTGAGGAACACTCCCCACAAGCATATAAATTATTGATGGAAGTTGCCCCATATTCATCCACCATTATTCCACCACATAAATAATGAGCAGCTGGAGTAACAGGAATAAGATCTTTAGTCATATCTAAACCGATAGATAGGCATTTTTCGTAAATATTCGGAAAATGAGATAGTATATCAGCTTTAGAACGATGTCGAATATCTAGAAATACATAATCCAGACCTGATTTCTTCATTTCAGCGTCAATTGCCCGAGCTACAATATCCCTTGGAGCTAAAGAACCTCTTTCATCGTATTCCTCCATAAAAGACTCACCAGTAGCTCTTTTAAGGATACCACCAAATCCACGTACAGCTTCAGAAATCAAAAAAGCAGGATATTCTCTAGGATTATATAAGGCGGTAGGATGAAATTGAATAAATTCCATATTTCTAACCTTTCCTTTTGCCCTATATACCATGGCTATACCATCACCGGTAGCAATTGTGGGATTCGTTGTGGTAGAATATATATGTCCAGCTCCACCAGTTGCCATTAAGGTAATCTTAGAGAGGATCTTTTCCACATGTCCTGTTTCAGTATTAAAGGCATAAATACCATAGCATTTAATATCTTCGGTACGTTTATCCACATGTACACCTAAATGATGTTGAGTAATCAGATCAACTGCAAAATAATGTGTTAAAATCTCAATATTAGGTTCAGCATGTACCCTTTCCAATAAGGCTCTTTCAATTTCATAGCCTGTAATATCCTTATAATGAAGGATTCTATGCTCAGAATGGCCACCCTCTCTTGCTAGATCATATTCACCAGAATCTTCTCTATCGAAGGTAGTTCCATAAGAAATAAGTTCTGCTATACGTTCCGGACCTTCTTTTACGACGTTTTCCACAACATGTGCATCGCATAAGCCATCACCAGCAATTAAGGTATCTTCAATATGTTTATCAAAACTATCCCCTTCATCCGTGACTACGGCTACACCACCTTGCGCATATTTCGTATTAGACTCATCCTCATTGCTTTTGGTAACAATAAGTACCTTACCCAGCTTAGCAGCTTTAAGGGCAAAACTCAGTCCGGCAATACCCGAACCGATAATCAAAAAATCAACTTTTCTATCTAGCATTGATTAAAAATTGTAGCAGCTATGATTAATTACAACTGAACCAACAAATTAACAAAATATGTGCAAAACATGTAAATAACTCGTGGATTAAAATGTAAAACTTCTTTTATTTCCACAATACTAGCAATTTTCACACATGTATTACCAAAATATTAAGAGAATATGAGGTAAATATTAACATTTTACACACTATTATGATTGCACATTAAAATATGGAAAAAATAAAAGGTCAAAAATCTTAGTATTGAAAATCAGGGCTTAACCCTTCCGAACCTGTGGATAAGTTGTGTATAACTATAGAATATCCACTAATAAAAATAAAAAATCCTATAATTCTCCCCATTTTCCACAGACTAATAAACAACAAGATTCTTTTATATAAAAAGAGTTATTATTTATTGAAAAAAAGGAATGTGGATTTCGTTTCGTTTTCTTTCTTTACTTTTGTGAAGTTAGAAAGTCAAACAATCAGGAATCAACTTAGAAAAACCAAATGAATACAACATTTGAAACAGACTTGGTGGCTAAAGGGTATATTGACGTTGCGATAGATCCTAACCTAGATTTGGTAAAAGAAATAGAAAGGCTGAAAAAAGAGAAGAATGCGGTAATACTAGCGCATTATTATCAGGAGTCTGAAATCCAGGATATAGCGGATTATATTGGGGACAGTTTAGGCTTGTCTCAGCAGGCTGCGAAGACAGATGCCGAAGTGATTGTTTTTGCTGGCGTTCATTTCATGGCGGAGACAGCAAAAATATTATCTCCATCCAAGAAGGTATTATTACCGGATTTAAAGGCAGGATGTTCATTATCAGACAGTTGTCCACCGCATTTATTTGCTAAGTTCAAGGAGAAGTATCCCGATCATTTAGTGATCACCTATGTGAACTGTACAGCTGAATTAAAAGCCTTATCTGATATCGTTTGTACGTCTAGTAATGCTGTTCAAATTGTAGAGAGTTTGCCGGCTGATCAAAAAATCATTTTTGGTCCAGACCGTAATCTAGGGGATTATGTGAAGAAGAAAACAGGTCGTGATTTAGTGTTATGGAATGGAGCATGTATGGTTCATGAGATTTTTTCACAGGAGAAAATTGATGCATTACGTGCGGAACATCCTGAGGCTAAGTTTATTGCGCATCCAGAGTGTGAGGACCATATTTTAGCACAAGCAGACTATATAGGATCTACCTCAGGAATGTTAAAATTTACGATTGAGGATCCTAGTAATACGTTTATTGTTGCGACAGAGTCCGGTATTTTACATCAAATGCAGAAAGCTAGTCCTTCCAAGACATTTATACCTGCTCCACCTAATAACTTATGTGCTTGCAATGATTGTCCGCATATGAAGTTAAATACGTTGGAGAAACTATATAATTGTTTGTACTACGAACAACCAGAAATTACACTGCCAGAAGATATTATTCAACGTGCTCAAAAACCTATTGAACGCATGCTTGATATTTCGGCAAAATTAGGATTATAACATGAGTATATTTGAGAATAGCGAGAGAACCAATTTAAATGAGATTGGAGAATTTGGATTAATCAATCATTTGACGCAGTCAGTGGTTTTAACCCAACCAAGTTCAATCAAAGGAATTGGGGATGATGCAGCGGTATTAGATTTTACCAATAAAAAAACATTGATATCCACGGACTTACTGTTGGAAAATGTACATTTTGATCTACGCTACGTTCCTTTAAAACACTTAGGATATAAGGCTATTCAAGTGAATTTAAGTGATATTTATGCCATGAATGGCATAGCGAGCCAGGTTACCATCTCAATTGGCTTATCTTCGAAATTTCCTTTGGAAGCAGTAGAAGAGATCTATGAAGGCGCATTATTAGCTTGTCAAAATTACAATGTAGATCTTATTGGAGGTGATACCAGTACTTCAACACAAGGCTTAGTGATTTCAGTAACCAGTATTGGTTATGCAGAAACAGATGCTATTGCTTATCGTTCCTCAGCAAAAGAAGGCGATTTAATTTGTGTTTCAGGGGATTTAGGTGGAGCTTATGTAGGTTTGCAACTTCTTGAAAGAGAAAAGCAGATTTATCTGGAAAACCCTAATATTCAGCCAGATCTGGAAGGTAAGGATTATATTATTGAGCGTCAATTAAAGCCAGAAGCAAGAAAAGATATCGTTGAATTATTGGCAGCAATGGATGTAAAACCCCATGCTATGATCGATGTATCTGATGGTTTAGCCTCTGAGATTTTACATATCTGTAAAGCTTCCAATGTTGGTTGTAAGCTATATGAGGAAAAAATTCCCATTGATCCAATGACTTACGAAACGGCGCGAGAATTTGGATTAGATCCAACGGTTTGTGCCTTAAGTGGTGGTGAAGATTATGAATTATTATTTACCGTGGCCCAAAGTGATTATGATAAACTGAAGAACAACATGGAAATCAGTATTATCGGTCATATTACAGAAGCTGCAGAAGGCTGTACCATGGTTTCTAAATCAGGAAATGTACATGAGATTAAAGCTCAAGGCTGGAATGCTTTTAGCTAATAAATAGAGTATTTAATAAAAAGAAATGAGATTGATATTTATCAATCTCATTTCTTTTATCCGTTATATATCAGGTGTTTTTAAGTTTGGATAACACCGACATTGTATCTTGGCATATCTGAATTATGAGAAGCTGCTTCGATACCCATTGAAATAATTTTCCGAGTATCAGCAGGATCAATTACTCCATCCACCCAAAGTCTGGATGCCGCATAATAAGGACTTAATTGTGCGTTATAGGTTTCTTCGATATCCTTTAATAATTTATTTTTTTCAGCATCGCTCAGGGTAATATTCTTAGATTTTAATGCAGCTTCTTGGATTTGGAGTAAAGTTTTTCCTGCAGATGCACCACTCATTACGGCAATTTTTGCGGTAGGCCAAGCATAAATCAATCTCGGATCATAAGCTTTACCACACATTGCGTAATTACCTGCTCCATAACTATTTCCAACGATAAAAGTAAATTTAGGAACGACGGAGTTAGCCATGGCATTCACCATTTTCGCACCATCTTTAATGATACCACCATGTTCAGCACGAGATCCAACCATAAAACCAGTAATATCCTGGAAAAATACCAAAGGGATTTTCTGTTGATTACAATTCATAATAAAACGAGCAGCTTTATCTGCAGAGTCAGAGTATATTACTCCTCCCATTTGCATTTCAGTAGAATTACCAGGTTTTTTGGCTTTGACTACTTCTCTTTGATTAGCAACAATTCCAACTGCCCAACCATCTACACGTGCTAAAGCACAGATCAAAGTTTTACCATAATCTTCTTTATATTCTTCCAATGAACCCTGATCCACGATGGATTTTAAAATTTCAACCATATTATATGGTTTTAATCTATCCTCAGGTAAATAATCATATATTTTTTCCATTGGATATTCAGGATCTTTAGCTTCAATTTTGGAGAATTGAAAAGTAGGATCAGCACCAAATTTATCGACAATATTTTTTATTGCATCGAGACAGGCCTCATCATTAGGGTATTTATTATCTGTTACCCCAGAAATTTCGCAATGCGTATTAGCACCACCAAGTGTTTCATTATCAATTACCTCCCCTATTGATGATTTTACGAGATAAGACCCAGCTAAAAATACGGATCCAGTACCTTCCACAATGAGTGCATAGTCTGACATGATAGGTAAATAAGCCCCTCCAGCGACACAAGAACCCATAATTGCTGAGATTTGAGGAATTCCCATGGATGAAAGTTTAGCATTATTTCTAAATATTCTTCCAAAGTGTTCTTTATCGGGGAATATTTCAGCTTGCATCGGCAGGTAAACACCTGCGGAATCCACTAAGTATATAATGGGGAGATGATTTTCCATGGCAATTTCCTGTGCGCGCAAGTTTTTCTTACAGGTCATTGGGAACCAAGCACCGGCTTTTACAGTTGCATCATTTGATACAATGACACATAACCTATTTTTAACATAACCTAAAATGACAACGACTCCAGCATTAGGACATCCACCATGTTCTTCATACATAGCATCTGCAGCAAATATTCCGATTTCCGTAAATTCTGAATCTTCATCAATCAGGTATAATACCCTTTCCCATGCGGATAATTTGCCTTTTTCATGTTGTTTTTGGATTTTATCCAAACCGCCACCTAGCAATAATTTTTCTCTTTTCTTTTGGAGTTCTTCTAATTGGCTACGCATAACTTAATTGAAATAATGTAATTTATTAGGTACGTAAATATTAAATATTTATAAATATCATAAAATATTATTTGTTTTTTATAATATTTGTAAAAAACATTTATAACCCAAATATAAACTTAATTAAAATAATATTATGTATAACCTCGGTTCTAAAGAAGAATTGACCTTAGTCAAGGAAAGTGCGCGAAATTTTGCAAATACCTATATCAAACCTAATATCATGACATGGGATGAGTCGCAGAAATTTCCGATTGAACTCTTCAAGAATTTAGGCGATCACGGCTTTATGGGCATCCTAGTTCCGGAAGAATATGGCGGTTCAGGATTATCTTACCAGGAGTATATTACCATTCTTGATGAAATATCAAAAGTATGTGGATCTATTGGATTATCCGTAGCGGCCCATAATTCATTGTGTACCAATCATATTTTAAGTTTTGGAAATGAGGATCAAAAGCGCAGATATCTTCCAAAACTAGCTACTGCTGAATGGATTGGAGCTTGGGGATTGACAGAACCAGGTTCAGGATCCGATGCTGGCGGGATGAATACGACAGCAGTTCAGGATGGAGATTACTTTGTATTAAATGGGGATAAAACATTTATTACCCATGCGATATCTGGAGATGTAGCAGTGGTTATGGCTCGTACAGGAGAAAAAGGCGATAAAAAAGGAATTTCAGCTTTTATTATTGAAAAAGGGACTCCAGGATTTACAGCTGGCGCCAAAATGGATAAATTAGGCATGCGTGCTTCAGAAACAGGATCTTTATTTTTTGATAATTGTAGAATTCATAAAGATCAGTTGATTGGAGAGATTGGAGATGGTTTTGTTCAGGCCTTAAAATTATTGGATGGAGGAAGAATTTCCATTGCGGCTTTATCCTTAGGAATTGCTCGAGGAGCCTATGAATGTGCTTTGAAGTATGCTAATGAGCGGGAACAATTTCAGACTAAAATTTTTGATTTTCAGGCGGTTGGATTTACATTAGCAGATATGGCGACTAAGATCAATGCCTCTGAATTATTGATTAGACAAGCTGCTGATTTAAAGGATCATGGCAAGAAAGTGACGAAGGAAGGTGCAATGGCAAAATTATTTGCTTCGGAAACAGCGTTTGAAGTTTCTAATGAAGCGGTTCAGATTCTTGGTGGTTATGGATTTACGAAAGATTTTCCTGCGGAAAAATTCTTTAGAGATGCAAAATTGTGTACTATTGGAGAAGGAACTAGTTCCATTCAACGGATGGTAATTGCCAGAGAAATAAAGAAAGATGCTTAACGAAAAAGTAACCTTGGTAGACTGCCCTAGGGATGCCATTCAAGGAATAAAACAACAAATTTCTACTCAAAAAAAGATTACTTATATCAATGAATTGATCGCAAGTAAGATTTTTGATTGTATAGATTTTGGAAGTTTTGTATCTCCTAAGGCAGTACCACAATTAAGTGATACCCAAGCTGTATTAGAAGGTTTGGAAAAGAATGATCAGGTGAAATTATTAGCGATAATTGCTAATAAAAGAGGTGCTGAAATTGGTTCTGCATTTCAAAAAATAGATTATTTAGGGTATCCATTTTCTATTTCAGAGACCTTTCAAAAAAACAATACCAATGCAAGTATTGCGGAGGCATTTGATACGGTTCAGGATATTTTGGAAATCATGGATAAAAAAGGTAATCAAGAATTGGTTGTTTATATTTCTATGGCTTTTGGCAATCCATATTCGGATTATTGGGATATGGATTTAGTTTCCGAATGGGTTTCTAAATTAAATGAGATTGGGGTTCGTAATTTCTCAATTGCGGATACGACTTCTGAAGCCACTGCAGCGAGTATCAAACAATTATTTCATAAATTGAATTTAGAGTTTCAAGATATTGCATTCAGTGCCCATTTTCATTCAGCAGTTGAAAGTGCCTTATTAAAGATAGATGCGGCCTATTCAGCTGGATGCAGACGATTTGAGGGCGCTGTTTTAGGTTATGGTGGCTGTCCTTTTGCAAAGGATGAGCTTGTTGGAAATATTCCTTCTGAATTATTGGTAGATCGATTTCATAAAGGTAATTTCGAAAGTATGTCTAAATTAATGCAAGGGTTTCAGAATTTAATAAGTCATGAACTATAAATTTATCCAGACTGACATTTCGGATCATGTTTTTACCTTGACGTTGAATCGTGCGGAGAAGCGTAATGCTTTTACGCCGACGATGGTCAATGAGGTTGCGCATGCAGTCAAAGAAGCAAATGATAATGATTTGATTCATGTTTTTGTGCTAAAGGCTGCAGGACCGGTATTTTGTGCAGGGATGGATTTAAAAACTTATCAGGATCCAAGTTTGGATATTCCTAATCCTGCAATTCAGAACGTCGATATTTCATTAGGTGAAATCTTTGATCAACTGAATAAACCGTCTATTGCTGTTGTGGAAGGTGATGTTATCGCAGGGGGCTTTTTATATATTTTAGGATGTACTTATGTATTTGCGGGGAAAGATTTAAATTTTAGATTGCCTGAAATTGCTTTAGGTATTTTTCCATTTCAAGTTATGGCAGGATTAAGAAGAATAATGCCTGAAAAAAAGATCCTTCAATTGTGTTTTGATCCTTCAGCATTTACAACGGATAAGGCTATAGAATTAGGTATAGTAGATTCATATCTTGATTGGGATAGCTTGAATGCGTTGATAGCTTCATTTGCTAATAAAAGTTCCTATGCCATGAAAGCGGGAATGGAAGCCTTAAAGAGTATAAGGAATATGGACTCCAATGAACAATATTCTTATTTATTAGCGTCATTACAAAAGTTAAAAGACCGTGATGAAGTCAAGGCTTTTATTTCTGATAAACTAAATAAGGGTTAAGAAAGTTTTTTCTCGATCCAGAAGTTATTGAATCCGAGTCCAATCTCTATATTCAATAATTTTTGCTGCAACATTTCAAGGACGGCCAAGAAATTATAGACGAATTGCACCTTGTTTTCCGAGTTTTTGGCAATTGCGGAAAAGTCTAGTGATTTATTGATTTCAATAAGTTCCGCGAGTACCTTTTTTTGTTGTTCAATACTGTAAGGGTATTTAACGACGGTATGGGTTACATCTTGTACGCGGTGCGAATATAGATACATAACCTTTTCATACACGAGCATCAGTTTATAAAGGTCGAATGAGGACAATTCTTCGTCGATGGATTGGGCTTTCGCTTCACGGGCGATTTTAAGGTCAAATTCGGTATTACCACGTTCATAGAATTTACCGCGATTATCTTCCAGGCCTTTTAATTCTTCACAAACTTCTTTGAATTGTTTATATAGGACTAGTTTTTGTACTAATTCTTTCTTTAAATCGATTTCATTTTCATTTTCGTCCAATTCAGGCCTTGGGAGGAGCATCTTGGCTTTGATACGCATCAAAGTGGATGCAACGAAAATGAATTCAGAGGCCAATTCGATATTTAAGGACTGCATATGTTGTATATATGCGAGGAAATCGTCTGTTATTTGAGAAATAGGGATATCATGAATATTGAGTTCATCCCTTTCAATAAAGAAAAGCAATAAATCGAAGGGTCCTTCGAATTGTTCGAGCTTGATTTCGTAGTTTGTTTCGTCCATAGATTACGCTCAAAAATAAGGATTTGATTGTATAAAAAGGAGGAATTCATTCGAATAAAGCAAAACAATGGGTTAGATTAAATTGTATATATATTCCATAGTTAAAAGAATAAATTGTTACTTTGTATCTTATTTCGAAATTTTTTAATTTATGCAGGTAGAAGCAGGACCGCTATTACAAAAAATTCAATTTCCATCTGATCTTCGAAATTTGAAGGAGTCGGAACTTGAGGAGGTTTGTAAGGAGCTGAGACAGTTTATCATCGATATCGTTTCTGTAAACGGCGGGCATTTTGCAGCAAGTTTAGGTGTTGTAGAATTGACCGTAGCGTTGCACTACGCATTGAATACTCCATATGATCAAGTTATTTTTGATGTTGGTCATCAGGCCTATGGGCACAAGATATTAACGGGCAGACGGGAGGATTTTCATACCAACCGTATTTTGGGAGGTCTTTCGGGTTTTCCGAAGCGTTCCGAGAGTGAATATGATTCTTTTGGCGTTGGCCACTCCTCTACTTCTATTTCTGCGGCATTAGGAATGGCTGTTGCATCAGCTTATAAAGGTGAAACCGATAGGCAACATGTTGCCGTTATAGGCGATGGTGCATTAACTGGTGGTATGGCCTTTGAAGCCTTGAATCATGCGGGAATTGAAAAATCCAATTTATTGGTTATTCTGAACGACAATTGTATGTCTATTGACCCGAATGTTGGGGCGATGAAAGAATACCTGACCAGTATTACCACATCCAAGAGTTATAATCGCTTTAGAGACGATTTAGTGTCGGTATTAGAGAAGATTTCTAAAAAAGGACCGAATGCCTATGGATGGGCTAAAAAGCTGGAGCAAAGCATTAAAGGCACCTTATTAAAGAATTCCAACCTGTTTGAATCATTGAACTTTAGATATTTTGGTCCTGTAGATGGACATGATGTCAATAAGTTGGTAAAAACGATTGAAGATTTAAAGCATATCAATGGTCCAAAATTACTGCATGTCGTAACTGTAAAAGGGAAAGGCTATGCCTTGGCAGAAAAGGATCAAACGAAATGGCATGCACCGGGTTTGTTTGATAAGATTACCGGAGAAATTAAGAAATCTATTTCAGAGAAACCACAGCCACCGAAATACCAGGATGTATTTGGACATACCTTAGTTGAATTGGCTGAAGAGAATAAAAAAATAATGGGGATTACCCCGGCGATGCCGAGTGGTTCTTCGATGAATATCATGATGAAGGCGATGCCTGATCGTGCATTTGATGTAGGTATTGCCGAACAACATGCTGTTACGTTCAGTGCTGGGTTAGCGGCACAAGGATTAGTACCATTCTGTAATATTTACTCTTCCTTTATGCAACGCGCATATGATCAAGTGATACATGATGTAGCCTTACAGAAGTTAAATGTTGTTTTCTGTCTGGACCGTGCAGGTTTGGTGGGAGCAGATGGACCTACGCATCATGGAGCTTATGATATTGCGTTTATGCGTTGTGTTCCAAATATGGTTTTGGCCTCTCCAATGAACGAGGAAGAGTTAAGAAACATGATGTATAGCGCCCAATTGCCAGATAAAGGTCCTATTACAATTCGTTATCCACGGGGTAATGGAGTCATGGCCGATTGGAAGCATCCATTTAGGGAGATTCCAATTGGGAAAGGGCGTAAGATTTGTGATGGGGAAGAAATTGCGATATTAACTTTTGGTCATATTGGGAACGAAGCATCCAAAGCTATTCTAAAGTTACGTGAGGATGGCATTCATCCGGCTCATTATGATTTACGGTTTGCGAAGCCATTAGATGAGGCCTTGTTACATGAGGTTTTTAAAAAGTATAACAAAGTTATTACGGTTGAGGATGGCTGTTTGCCGGGCGGTATTGGGTCAGCGGTATTAGAATTCATGTCAGATCATCAATACGAGGCACAAGTTGTTCGCTTAGGGATCCCAGATACGATTGTTGAGCATGGTGAGCAAGGGGAGTTGTGGCATATTTGTGGCTATGATGCTGCTGGAATTGAGGATCAAGTTCGTAAATTAACAAAAGGCATAAAAACAGAAACTTTGGTCGGATAATTGCTTAGTTATAAGCGGTTATTTCGTAGACAATCAAGCGTCTATATAAGGAAGCCCACAGGCTTCCTTTTTTATTAAAAGTTTTCCACATCCAAATTTTCTAGCTTAATTTTTGCTTTAAAAATTCAGTAAAAAAGAAAGGCAAAATATATGTGTTAATAAATATATTTTGCACTAAAAAAAAGGACAAAATATGCTAAAAATTACAATTAAATATCTGTTAATTAATTAGTTGGCTTTTTTTTGTGATTTTAATTTTTTAGCTCATTTTTTTTTGTCATATTCGTTGTAGGCAAAAGTTATGAACAGAAATTTTGTCAATTATTGGTTTTCAAGTTATTAACAAATTCAGA